>JALVLL010000260.1 GCA_027027485.1 Candidatus Bipolaricaulota bacterium
CCGATCGTAGGGGCCGAAGCCATCGTATACGAGCCCGGCCTGGTCGAAGAACCCCACCCCGGTCCCCTCGTAGCGGGGCTCCACTAAAAAGGTCCAAAAGGCCTTCTCCACCCCCAGGGAATAGAGAAGAACGAAACGCTTCACCAGGTCCGCCGCTTGCTCCTCCTCGGACTGGGCTATCTCCCCCACCTTTCCGGAATAGGTGGAGGTCTCGGTGCACCAGATGGGGGCTCTTTGATAGCCGAAACGGGAAAGCACACGCCGCATCTTTCCCACGATCTCCTCCCCGGTGCGGTAGGTTTGGGCACGGGGCAGGCGCGGTGATGGACGGGCGAGGCCGTAATAGTGGAAGCTATAGACGTCGATCCACTCGCCTCCCCCTGCGGCTAGGAACCGTGTCAGGTAAGGCTCCAAGGCCCAATCCCCCATCTCGGGGCTATCCAAGAGGCCTCCCATGACGATGGTGCACCCCGGACAGGCCCGTCTGATCCCGGCGGCGATGATCCCCACCCGACGGGCGAATTCCTCCGGCGGGCAGGAAGTGCCCCATTCCCCGTTCTCCTCGCTTCCGATTTGCCAGTACCGGATCGCTCCCCCGATCTCCTCCACCCCCGGACCGGTTGTGAAATACGCCACGATGGCCGCCACCGAAGAGGTGGCCTCCGGAGGGACCTGCGGCGCCCAGAAGGTGGGCACCGGGGTCACCCCCAGCTCCAACAGCCCCCGCATGCGGGCCCTGTCCCGGGGCTTTGCCTGGGGCGGTCCCTGGGGCCCGATGTACAGCCCGTAGATGACCGTATCCACCCCCAGATCGGGTAGATAGGCGAACTCGTCCGGGCTCATCCCTCCCGAGATGCCGAAGAACCCTGTGCCGGACACGAGCCACCGGCTTCCCGCGAGCGCCAGCAAAAGCGACGCTAAGATCCTCATAAACCCCGCCATTGGGACCTGTGCTGAAAAAGGGCTTCTCATCTTTCTATAGGGCCCACGCGGCGGAAGGCGTACCGTTCGTAGATCAAGGTGACCTCACCCCCCTCCATGCGGAACTCCACTGGGAGCACGCGGCCGTTCTGGAAGGCGTTGAACCTCGGCTCGTCACCGAAGGGGTCCTCGGGGAAGAGGGGGACGATCTGTTCGGAGTAGCGATCCTCGATATGGACGGCGGGAATATCCCCCAACGGGCGGACCTCCACCCGCATGGTGCCCCGAAAGGCCTTGTAAACCCCGGCGATCCTTTCCAGGAGGCGCCCATAACGCACGAAGGGGAGATCCTCCGGATCCTTGCCCAGGGCCAAGGCCAGGCCGTAGAGGCCGAGGTGTGCCAGGCGAGGACCGCTCCCGTTGGCAAGGAGCGCCACCCCCAGCCCCTCCTCGGGGATGTAAGCCATGTACGCGGTGTAGACGAGGACCGATCCCCCGTGGCCGATCACCTCCTCCCCGAGGAAGTCGGGGATGATCCAGAGGCCGTACCCGTAAGCCTCCTTTCCGAAGGGGCCCCGATGCGGCACCGGGACCCGCGGCACCTCCATCTCCTCCACGGAGCCTTCGGATAAAATCCCCTCTCCCCTCCGCAGGAACATCTGGGCGTAGCGGCCGAGATCCGCAACGCTCATGGCGAGGCCGCCGTCGGCGGATACGGGCCCCTTGGGGATCCGGGCACGGCGGCGTTCTTTACCCTTGTCGATGATGTAGGGGGCGGCGGGCTCGGGGGAGCCCTCGATATCCCCCAGGAAGCACGCGCTCCCTAGGCCCAGTGGCTCGAGGATCCTCTCCCGTACGTACTCCCGATACGGGCGCCCCGAGACGGCCTCGATCACCTTCCCCAGAAGGACGTATCCCTCGTTGAGATAGAACCACCGCTTCCCCGGCGCTTCCAGGGCCCAATCCTCTCCGCCGCGCATGAAGGTCATGATGTCCTCGGATGTCGCGGTGGGTACCCAATTAGTGGCAGCTCCGGTCACCGAGCGGATGAAGGCCTCCCCATATCCCAGGGCCGGGAGCCCCGAGGAGTGGGTAAGAAGGTGCCAAAGCCGCACCGGCTCCCCCTCGATTTCGAGTCGCATGGGCAGGTGCTCCTCAAGGGGGTCATCCAGGGAGAGCGCCCCTTCATCCCGCAGTTGCAGGAGGGCTATCGCGGTGAACGACTTGGTGATGGAGCCGATCCCGTAGACTGTGTTCGGGGTGGCGGGGAGCCCTGCCTCCACGTCCCGGAAGCCGAACCCCCGGGACCAGATCACCTCGTTCCGGTCGACCACCGCCACGGAAAGCCCGGGGAGGCCCGTCTTCGACATGGTCTCGAAGATGAAATCCTCGAATCGTTGGAATCCCCTCATCGCACTCCCCTCCGTTCCCATGGTACGGGAAGGGATCGCCCGG
>JALVLL010000261.1 GCA_027027485.1 Candidatus Bipolaricaulota bacterium
AGAACCTGGGCTGGGCCACGGGCTACAACGCCTTCGCCATCCCCATGGCCGCCGGGGCCCTCTATCCGGTGGGGGTATTGCTCTCGCCGGCATTGGGGGCAGCCCTGATGGCCCTGTCCACGGTGATCGTGGCCGTAAACGCCCGCTTGCTCAAGGGGTGAAAACCAGCTCTCTGGCGGGGATATCCAAGAAAAATCGATTTTGAGAGCATTAAGTAATTGACTTGGCAACTGATCAAATTGTGGCTAAAGGATAGACCACCTCTCTTTAGCTCGCACAGTTCCGAATCCGAAGGGGAAGAGGGATGACCTTTCTAGCCAACAAGATCGATTAGCAGCTTTTTTGCGGTTTGCTGTGGTACGCAACTTCTGAATCTTCGTGGGAGAAGAAAAAACTATAATTTCCTTAAGGGGGTGAATTACTTTGCAAGCAAAGGTGCTGGTGTTCCTGGGGTTGACCTTCTTGTGCTTCGCCTTCGCTTTACCAACCCTAGGACGGGGAGCTATCGAATTTGTAGGCCAATTCGGCGGAACGGTAAAGACGGTGGCCGTACAAGGGGATTACGTCTACTTTGGAGAAGGTCCTCGGCTCGTGGTGTTGAACGCGACAGATCCCACCCGGCCGGAAGTGGTGGGGCGGTCGGGGCCGCTGCCGGGGGTGATAAGGGACATGGTGATTGTCGATTCCCTAGCTTATCTCGCTGCAGGCAAGGGCGGCCTGGTGATCCTCGACATCTCCGACCCCGCCTCTCCCGCAGAGGTCGGCCGCTACGAGCAGGTCGAGTACGCCCGGGAGGTGGACGTGGAGGGGCGGTTCGCCTATCTGGTGGATAGCCCCGAGGAAGGAGGCGGCGGCCTCCGCATCCTGGACGTATCCGACCCCACAAGCCCTCGCCAGGTGGCCTTCTACGAGTTCCCCTTCTGGACGCACGGGGTGGAAGTGGTGGGCCCATATGCCTACGTGGTGGAGGGGAGTGGCCTGGTGGTCCTGGACGTGTCCAGTCCCTCTCGTCCCTACAAGGTGGGCGCCTACGAGACCCCGGGGTACAGCCGGGGGGTGGCGGTGGTGGGCTCATACGCCTACGTGGCCGACGGCCCCGGTGGACTGCGGGTGATCGACATCTCCGATCCCCGGCGTCCTCGGGAAGTGGGGGCGTACGATCCCGAGGAGCCTTACGCCATTCAGGTTACGGTGGTGGGGAACTACGCGTACGTGGCCTGCTTGATTTCCGGCCTGCGCGTAGTGGACATCTCGAATCCCACTGCCCCTGCCCTGGTGGGGCGGTACAAGCGAGCGGATGGAAACACGTTTGTAAACGCCGTCGCCGTCCGGGACCACTATGTGTATCTGGCGGACGAGGACCGCGGGCTGGTGGTCCTGGACACGGCTGACCTGCAAGCCCCCTCCGAGGTCTACTTGTACCGCACTACCGGGGAGGTCCCGGGGGTAGCCGCAAGCGGGGACCGCGTCTATCTAGCTGGCGCCGCTGCCATGCTTAGCGTGGTGGATGTTTCCCAGCCTGGGGAACCCCGTGAGCTCGGCTACCTGCCGGCGGATCTGGAGGCCGGCCTTCGGGTGGAAGTGGGGGGCGAGTTCACCTATGTGGCCACCGGGGAGGCGCTTTATATCCTCCACGTGGGCGATCCTCAGAGCCCGATCCCGCTGAATTTGTGGCTCAACTCCGTGAAGGACGTGACCCTGGTGGAGGACTATGCTTACCTGGCGTGCGACGACATGGGGCTGGAGATCCTGGACATCTCAGAACCTTGGAACCCGGAGAGCGTGGGGCTCCTTTCCCTTCCCGGGAATGCCGAGGGGATAGAGGTCGCGGGGACCCACGCGTACCTGGCCAACTACGACCAGGGCCTGTACATCGTGGACGTCTCCTCCCCCTGGGATCCCAAGCAAGTGGGCTTCTTCTCGGCACCCCACATAATGGATGTGGCCGTAACCGGAAACTACGCGCTGCTCGCCATTTTGGGAGAAGGGATAGTGGTTCTGGACGTCTCAAACCCCGCCCGACCGCGCAGGGTTAGGGTTCTGGACACCCCGGGCTCCGCCCATGGGATCACCATCCAGGGGAGGTACGCGTACGTGCCCGACGGCTGGCAGGGGCTGCGGGTGCTCGACGTCTCCAACCCGGCCCGACCGCGGGAGGTGGCGAGCTATCAGCCGCCCGGTTACGTGTCCCAGGTGGCAGTGGTGGGTTCCCGGGTCTATCTCGCTTGCGGGGACGGCGGACTGGCCATCTTGGAGGTACAACTGCCATAGGCCGACCTTGCTGCTTGGGACGGCCAAAGTCACAACTTCTACCGCAGGATATGGCCTAAAAGCGTTGGGTGGCAAAACCTTGTCGTCTCCGTTCCCAGCTAAATCAGAGGGAAGACAGATTTCGCGGGTGGGATATTCCCCTAAGGAGGGCCGAAGTATGAAAAGTGGTCTCCATGTAACCTCCATGGAACCTGCGGTGGATTTCCTTCGGGGGTAATTAAAATGAGTTTCATGTTGTTTTGGACGCCGTTCACACCTTCCCAGGTCCCGAGGACCTCCACGGCATCTCAAATGGGCCACCCATCAGGTGGCTCGAAAAGAAAAAGGAGGAAACATGCGTTTACGAAAGTTTGCGGCGGTAGGAGCGGCCCTCCTCTTCCTCGCCTCCGGCCTTCCCCTCATGGCCCAAACGGCCCCGCCGAGCTCGGCACCTCCAGCGGTGTCCATGCATGCCGCACAAGTCCGACCTTTGGACCTGTTCTTACAGCAGCTTGAGCGGGAGCTGAGCCAGCGGTTCCGGGAGGCCGGAGAAAAGCTAGGGGTCCAGCTTCCAAGGGGAACGCCGATCCCGGGAATGGCCATCGGGATCTTCCCCGATGGGAGTTTGGCCGCGACGGTGCCGAGCATTGAGCTCTTCGGGTTGAGGTCCCTTCCCCGACGGGATCTGAATCTCGGACTGCTTTACCTTTCGGCACCCCGGGGATCCTCCCTCCCGAACGGCTTCTACAAGCTCGTCCTTCCGGCGGGAGAGAGGAGGGTCCTTTTGGTCTGGATGACTCCCAACGGGCGTCGGATGGAGGGTTCCTTCCCAGCGCGGATCGAGCCGAGCTCCATCGATTCGAGCCACAACCCCACCATAGTTCCCGGCTGGGAGCTCTCTCCGGCCCCTGGTGAAGCCCAGCGCGCCAAGGTCAAGGTCACAGTCCATTTCGACAAGATCACGATCACCATCGAGGTCGAGTGGTAAAACGCGCGCTTTAGGCCGAAAAGGAAAGGGGGCTGGGACAACACGGTCTCAGCCCCCTTTTCGCTTAGATGCCTTACCCTGAGCAGGTGATCAGACCCTGACACCCCCGCCCATGGTGAGGGCGAGGATGGCCTTCTGTACATGGAGCCTGTTCTCGGCCTGGTCGTACATCCAGGAGAGCTCGGGATCGTCGCAGAGCTCGGGGTCTGCCTCGTTGCCGCGGTCGATGGGCATGACATGCATGAGGTAGCCAGGCTTGCAGAGCTCCTTCTGGCGCTTCTTGGTGTACTTCCAGTCCTTGAACTTCTCGGCGTTCTTGATCTCGGCCTCCTTCCCGATCTCGTAGCGGCGCAAGCTCATCCAGCCCCGGGGGAAGACCACCACCGCGCCCTTCAAGGCGTCGTCGAGTTCATTGGTCACTTCGAACTTGCCGCCGCTTTCCTCGGCGTACTTCTTGGCGAGCTCTACCGCCTCGGGGTCGAGCTCGTACCCCGGCGGGTGGGCCACGGTGACGTGCATCCCGAACCGGGCGGCGATCACCATCTCCTCCTGGACCGAGCCCAGGGACCGCGCCCAGGGGGAGTAGGCCCACATGATGGTGTACTTGATCCCCTTGAGGTCGCGGCCGAGTTTTTCCCAGAGGGTGAAGAGGTCGGTCATCCCCTGGCAGGGGTGCCAGATGTTGGAGGCCATGTTGATCACCGGAACCTCGGCGTATTCGGCGAACTTGTACATGATCTCGGTGTCCTCGCCGTAACGGGAGACCTTATCCTCGAGGAGCCTTATCCCGATCCCATCCACGTAGCGGGCCATGACCTTGGCGGTGTCGATGAGGCGCTCCCCGGCCCCGGGCCTATCCTCCAGGGAAAGCCTCAGGGTGGAGGCGTCCACGTACTGGGCGTGGCCCCCTAGCTGGGTCATGGCGGTCTCGAAGGAGAGCCGCGTCCGGGTGGAGGTGTTGAAGAAGAGCATAAGAAAGGTCTTGTCCTTGAGCGGGTGTTGGGGGATGCCCGCGTAGTGCATCCCCTTGAGCTCCTCGGCCACCTTGAGGGCGATCTCGATCTCCTCCTTGGTCCAGTCCTTGGTGGCGATGAGGTCCTTCCCCTGTAGATGGAACCAACTCATCTCCCCCCTCCTTACTTCCGTTACGTGTCATCCATCACAAGATCAGGGCAAGAAGGCCCTTTTGGGCGTGGAGGCGGTTCCCGGCCTCCTCGAAGACCACCGAGTTCGGCCCGTCGATCACCTCGTCGGTGACTTCCATGCCGCGGTCGGCCGGGAGGCAGTGCATGTAGATGGCCCCGTTGGTGAGCTCCATCTTCTCCTTGGTGGTGATCCAGTGCTTGTTGGCCTCGAAGAGCTCCTTGGCCTTCTCGGGATCCATAGGGCCGGAGCCGTCGGTGGGCTGAACGGTCCAGGACTTCGGGTAGACCACGTCGGCGTCCTTGAACGCCTCGTCCATGTCGTGGACGACCCGGAAGGAGCCGCCGTACCTCTTCACGTTCTTCTCCACGAAGTTGAGGACGTTGGGATCGAGGTCGAAGCCCTTGGGGTGGGCGAGGGTGATGTCCATGCCGAAGAAGCTCGCGGCGATGATGGCCGACTGGGGCACCGCCAAGGGTTTCTCCACCGAGCCGGAATAGGCCCAGGACATCACGAACTTCTTCCCCCGCAGTTCCCCCAGCTTCTCGATCATCACCATGAGGTCGGCCAGGGCCTGGCAGGGGTGGTACATGTCGTCCTCCATATTGATGACGGGGATCCGGGCCCAGCGGGCGAATTCCCGGATGAGGAGGTTCCCTTTCCCGTACATCCAGCCCGTCTTGGCCCCATAGATCCGGATGGCGATCCCGTGCCCCATCTCGGAGAGGACGCGGGCCACATCGGAAACCCTTTCGGTGGTGTAGGCGATCTCCTCGCCGGGGAGGGCCGGGGTGTAGACCGCGCCCGGCTGGAGGAAGATGGCGTGGCCCCCCAGCTGCTGCATCCCCACCTCGAACGAGTTCCGGGTGCGGAGCGAGGTGTTGTAGAAGAGCATGAAGAGGGTCTTCCCGTCGAGGAGCTTGTGGGGCTCGCCGCGGATGAGTTTCCTTTTGAGGTCGAAGGCGGTGTCGAGGATGGTCTCAATCTCCTCGCGGTCGAACTCCATCAGGGTGATGAAATCCCTTCCCCGAAGATCCGTGCTCGCCATTTCTACCCCCTCCTTTTTCCTTGATCGGTGACGAGTTACGGGCAGCCCTATCTGCTGATGGCGGACCACCCGTCACCCATCACACATCACTGGTCACGCACCACTTGGGTTCCGGCCTTGCCCTCCAGTACCTCCACCGCCTGGAAGAGGTGGCCGATGGCCGCCCTCTCCCCCCCCGCTTCCACGAACCTAACCGCCGCCCGTACCTTGGGCTCCATGGAGCCCTTCTTGAAGTGCCCCTCGGCCAAATACCTCCTGGCTTCGGAGGTGGTCATCCGATCCAGGGGCTTTTGGTCGGGCTTACCGTAGTTGAGCATCACCTTCTCCACATCGGTGAGGATGAGGAAGACATCGGCGCCGACCTCGGCGGCGAGGCGCTCCCCGGCGAGGTCCTTGTCTATCACCGCCTCCACGCCGCGCAGCCTCCCGTCCTCCCGTACCACCGGGATCCCGCCGCCCCCGGAGGCGACGACGATGACCCCTTTCTCCACGAGGGCCCTCACGGCCTCGGCCTCGATGATCGCCTTCGGATCGGGGGAAGGCACCACCCGGCGCCAGCCGCGGCCCGCGTCCTCAACGATGTGCCACCCCTTCTCGATCCGGAGGCGCCTGGCCTCCTCCTCGGTGTAGAAGGGGCCCACGGGCTTGGTGGGGTTCTGGAAGGCGGGGTCGCCCTTGTCCACCAGCACCTGGGTCACCACGGTGGCGACGGGGATATCGCCGCGACCCGCCTTATCCAGTACGTTGTGGAGGGTCTGTTGGATCATGTAGCCGATGAGCCCCTGGGTCTGGGCGCCGCAGGCGTCCATGGGCATGGGGGGGACGATCTCCTTGGCGGCCTCCTGCTGTAGGAGGATGTTCCCCACCTGGGGGCCGTTCCCGTGGGTGATCACCAGGCGCCACTTGCCCGAGAGGACCATCTGGGCCAGCTGTTCGCAGGCCTGTTGGACGTTCTGTAGCTGTTCCTCGAAGGTTCCCCTCTGTCCACGCTGTAGGATCGCGTTTCCGCCGAGCGCAACGACCACCGTCTTCTTCTCCACCCGAAGCCTCCTTTCCCTACGCCTCATAGACCTTGCGCATCCTATCCCAATGGCTCCTCATTCTGCGGGAAGCGAGCTTTGGATCCCGGGCGGCGATGGCCTCAAGTACCCGCCCGTGGATCTCGGCCACCCTTTCCAGTTCCTTGGGGGTGCGGGCGTAGAAGTTCCGGGTGAACTCCCGGTAGATCTTCTGGTCCATGGTCTCCACCAAAAGCTTCATCACCGCCACGATTAGGCGGTTGTGGGTGGCCTCGGCAAGGGCGCAATGGAACTCCTTGTCCAGGGAGAAGTAACGGTCGAAATCGTTGGCCCGGGCGGTGGGGAGCATCTCTCGGTAGATCCCTTCCAGGGAGGCGATGTCCTCGTCGGTGGCGTGTTTGGCGGCGAGCGCCGCCACCATGGGATCGAAGGCGCCCCGGGCCTCGATGATCTCGAGGCACCCGGCCTCCGACTCCAGTACCACCAACGGCTCCGTCTCCTCGGCCGCGGTGGGGCTGCGGCGCACGAAGTTCCCCCGCCCCACCC
>JALVLL010000262.1 GCA_027027485.1 Candidatus Bipolaricaulota bacterium
GCCCCGTACCAGGACTAAGGGGCGCTTGCGGTAGAAGCCGCTCTCGTACCGCGTTTCCTTTTCGTATATCCCCAACACCCGTCTCCTTCCCTCCTTGCATCCGTCCGGGGTCCCGTGCCCACACGGGGAGGACCGGATCAGCTCCTGATCACGGTCCCCTCTCCCCCTAGGGCGCGGCGGAGGGGGTGCTCCTTCCTCCCGTCGGCGATGACCACTCGTCCGACGCCTCCCTCCAGGGCGGAGATGGCGGCGTGGACCTTTTTCTTCATGCGTCCCCTGGCGTAGCGCTCCATGTGCTCCCTGGCCCTCGCCGCGGGGATGTGAGGGATGAGGGTGGAGGGGTCGGAGGGATCGGATAGTAGCCCGGAGACGTCGGTGAGGAGGACCAGGGCCTCGGCCCCCAGGGCCGCAGCCACCGCGGCCGCGACCCGGTCCCCGTCCACGTTCAGGGGTTCCCCCTCCCGTCCCAGGGCCAGTGGGGCGATCACTGGGGTATAGCCCTCCCCCAACAGGAGCCGCAGCAGGCCCGCGTTCACCGCTTCCACCGTGCCCCCGTAATCCCCCCGGAGCACCCGCTTCTTCCCGTCTTCCTGGGCGATGATGACCCCCTTCCGCTTTCCCCTGAGGAGGCGTCCATCCAGGCCGGATAGCCCCACCGCGTTCACCCCCAGGGCCTGGAGGCGCTCCACCACGAGCTTGTTCACCCTCCCGGCCACCACCATGACATAGATCTCCAGGGTCTCGCGGTCGGTGTAGCGGCTCTTGAAGCCCGAGGGCGAGGTGACGTAACGCGGCGGCTTACCCAGCGCCGAAGAGATCCTGTCCACCTCCTTGGAGCCCCCATGGACCACCACCACCTCGGTCCCCTCTCCCACGAGCGAGGCGATATCGGCGAGGGCCCGATCCAGGTCGGTGCCCATGCTTCCGCCCAGTTTCGCCACGATCATGTCCTGTCCCCCTTCAGATCGGGTGTAGCCCCGGGAACTCCAGGCCCATCCTCTCCGGGAACCCGTACATGAGGTTCATCGCCTGGACGGCGTTCCCCGCGGCTCCCTTCATCAGGTTGTCGATGGCCGCCACCACCACGAGCCTCCGCTCCCCGGGGGCCGCGGCGAACCCGATGTCGCAGTGGTTGCTCCCCGAAAGGATCTTGGGCTCCGGGAAGCGATGGATCCCGCGTTTGGAGCGGACCAATCGCACGAAGGGCTCCTCACCGTAATCCTCCCGGAAGATCCCCCAGGCGTCCCGTTCGGATAGGGGCTCGTGGAGGAGGCAGTGGCATGTGGCCAGGGCGCCGCGCACGATCCCCACCGAGGTCACGGAGAAGTAGAGTCCGGGCGATCCCGGGGGAAGGCCCAGCTCCTGGATGAGCTCGGCCAGATGTCGATGCCCCACGGGGGCATAGGAGCGCACCACCCCGGCGCGCTCCGGATGGTGGGAGGCGGGGGTGGGCTTGCTCCCGCCCTCCGAGGACCCGACCTTCACCTCCACCACACACTCCCGCACGAGCCCCCGCCGGTACAGGGGCCAGAGGGCGAGCAGGGTGACGGCGGCGTTGCATCCCACCCCGCTCACGTAGCGGGCCCCCTTTATCCCGGAGCGGTGGAGCTCCGGAAGCCCGTAAACGAACCGGGGGAGCCACTCGGGGGCGGGGTGTTCCCCGCCGTAGAAGCGGGAGTAGAGGGCCGGGTCCTTGATCCGGAAATCGGCCGAAAGGTCCACGATCGCCTCGGCGAGGGAGGCGAATTCCCCTATCCGCGGGGCCGCCTCCCCGTGGGGGAGGCAGAGGAAAAGGACGTCCACCGGCCGGAGCTCCTCCATCCGCACGAACCTCAGGTCCGTATACCCCCGGAGGTTCGGGTGGACGAAGTACACGGGCTTCCCGGCGTAGGTCTCCGAGGTGACCTGCACCACCTCCGTCTCGGGATGGAAGAGGAGGAGCCGCAGGAGTTCCCCCCCGGCGTAACCGGAACCGCCTACGATGGAGACCCGCAGCATCCCGCCCCCTCGGCGATCCGGATCACGTGATCGGCGATGGCCCCGGGGATATCCACGTCGACGGCCTCCATGGCGCCGTGGAACTCCGGGGTGTGGTTCACCTCGTTGACCAAAAGCTCCCCCTCCGGGGTCTCCAGGAGGTCCACCGCCAGGATCCCTCCCCCCACGGCCCTGGCCGCGGCCAGGCAGAGCTCCTCCAGCTCCCCCGAGATGGGGCAGGGCTTGGCGGTCCCCCCCCGGGCGGTGTTAGTGATCCAGTGGGGCGACTCGCGATAGATGGCGTAGATCACCCGCTCCCCGACCACCATGGCCCGGATGTCGCGCCCGGGCTTGGACACGTACTCCTGGAGGTAGAAGAGCGAGTGGGTGTAGCCCCCCAGGGTCTCCTTGTGTTCGAGGACCGCCTCGGCGGCGTCCCTATCGTTCACCCGAGCCAGCAGCCTCCCCCAGGACCCCACCACGGGCTTGAGCACCGCCGGGTAGCCCAGCTCCTCCAGCGCTCCCAGGGCCGCCTTCCGGGAGAGGGCCAGGGCGCTACGGGGCTGGGGAACGCCCACCGCGGCCAGGGCGAGGCTGGTCATGAACTTGTCGCCGCAGGTGGCCACCACCCCATAGGGGTTCACCACCGGGATCCCCAGGTGCTCGAGCCACCGGGAGAGGTAGAGGGCGCGGGAGTGGCTGATACAGCGCAGGAGTACCGCCCCGATCCCCCGGAGCTCCGCGGCTCCCCCCTGTACCCAGAGGACGAACTCCCGGGGATCGAGCCGCACCGGCTCGACTCCCCGGGCCGCCAACGCCGCGATGATGAGCTTTTCCTCGATCCTGACCCGCGAACACGCGACCCCGATCCGCACTACTCCCCCCAGTCCTCCTCCACCTCGGGGGCGAGCTCCAGTATCAGGGGATCCACCGAGGTCACCTCGAGCTCGGCCCCGCAGTCGGGACAGGTGAGGATCTCCCCCACCTCCACGTCGTCCCCCACGGCGATCGCCGCCGCGCACTCCGGACACTTGGCCTTGTTCATCCCGTACCTCCTTTCCGAAAGCAGCCTTTTGGCCTCCTCGATCTGCTCCCGTACCCTCTCCGTGGCCGTCCCCCCCGGGGAGGAACGCCGCTCCACCGCCCGGCGGAAGTCCAGGACCCCGTACAGGTCACCGTCGAAGGCGGGGTGGATCCTCCGGTACTCCTCGAGGGGGAGGTCCCTCAGGTCCAGCCCGAGCTCCCTCGCCCGCCGCACCGCCGCTCCCACTGCCCCATGGGCCTCCCTGAAGGGGACGCCTTTGGCCACGAGGTAGTCGGCGAGCTCGGTGGCGAGGAGCTCCCCATCGAGGCAAGCGCCCATGTGCTCCTGGTTGACCCCGAGGCTCCCCACCACCCCGGCCATCAGGGGGAAGGCCAGCTCCAGGGTGGCCGCCGCCGAGAAGACCGGTGCCTTGTCCTCCTGCAGGTCGCGGTTGTATCCCGAGGGGAGGCCCTTGAGGACCGACAGGAATCCGCACAAGGCCCCGATCATGGTCCCGGCCCTCCCGCGGAGGAGCTCCAGGGGGTCGGGGTTGGCCTTCTGGGGCATGAGGCTCGATCCGGTGCAGAAGGACTCGTCCAATTCCAGGAAGCCGAATTCGGAAGAGGAAAAGAGGATGAGGTCCTCGGCGAGCTGGGAGAGGTGCACCCCGGCGAGGGCGGAGAAGAACAGGAACTCCGCCGCGAAATCCCGGTCGGAGACGGCGTCGATGCTGTTCGGTGCCACCTCCCGGAACCCGAGCTCCCGGGCCAGGCGTTGCCGGTCCACCCCGTAGGGGTTCCCGGCCAGGGCCCCGGATCCCAGGGGGAGGACCGCGGCCCCATCCGCCACGCGATCCAATCGGGCCAGGTCCCGCATGAACTTCCAGAAGTGGGCCATCAGCCAGTGGGAGAAGAGGACCGGCTGGGCGCGGCGGAGATGGGTATAGCCGGGCATGATGATCCCCAAGTGCTCCTCCGCGACCTCCACGATCGCTTCCCCCAGGGAAAGGATCCCCGCCTCGATCCGTGGGATCTCCCCCAGGAGCCAGAGTCTGAAGTCGGTGGCCACTTGGTCGTTGCGGGAGCGGCCGGTGTGGAGCTTCCCCGCGAGCTCGGCCCCCACCAGCTCCCCCAGGCGGCGCTCCACCGCGGTGTGGATGTCCTCGTCGTCGGGGGCGGCCACGAACGTCCCGGCCCTGAACTCCGCGAGGACCCGCTTCAGTCCCCGCACCAGGGCCCCCACCTCCTCGGGGGAGAGCATCCCGGACCGCCCCAGGGCCCGCGCGTAGGCGATGCTCCCCCGGATGTCGGCGGCGTAGAGCTTGCGATCGAATTCGAGGGAATCACAGAAGAGCCGCACCCCGCGGGCGGTCTCGGGGAGGCGTCCCCTCCAGAGCGTCATCGCGATGCCCCCTTTCCCAGGGCCATGGCGCGGATCCTCAGGGGCAGGCCGAAGAGGCTGATGAACCCCGCGGCATCGCGCTGGTTATAGACCTCATCGGCGCCGAAGGTGGCGAAACCCTCGTGGTAGAGGCTGTACGGGGATTTCCGCCCCACCACGGTGCAGTTCCCCTTGTAGAGCTTCAGCCTGACGGTGCCGGTGACGGTCCGCTGGGTCGCGTCCACGAAGGCGTCCAGGGCCTCCTTGAGCGGGCTGAACCACAGGCCGTAGTAGACGAGCTCGGCGTACTTGTGGGCCACGAGCTCCTTGTAGTGGAGCGTCTCCCGGTCCAGGCAGAGGTGTTCCAGGGCCTGATGGGCCGCGTAGAGCATGGTGCCGGCAGGGGTCTCGTAGATGCCGCGGGACTTCATCCCCACCAGCCGGTTCTCCACCATGTCGACCCTGCCGATCCCGTGCTTGCCGCCCAGCTCGTTCAGGGCCGAAATCAGCTCCACCGGGGGAATGCCCTTGCCGTTCAGGGACACGGGGATCCCGGCCTCGAACCCCAGCACCACGTATTCCGGCTCATCCGGGGCGGATTCCGGCGCGGCGGTGAGGAGGTAGACATCGTCCCCCGGCTCCCACCAGGGGTCCTCGAGCGGTCCACCCTCGTGGGAGAGGTGCCAGAGGTTCCCGTCCCGGCTATAGATGGACTCCTCGCTTATCCCCTCCAGGGGGATCCCGTGTTCCTTGGCGTAGGCGACCTCGTCCTCCCGGGAGCGGAGGTCCCACTCGCGCCAGGGGGCGATCACCGCGAGATCGGGGTCCAGGGCCTTCACCGAGACCTCGAACCTCACCTGGTCGTTCCCCTTGCCGGTGCACCCGTGGGCCACGGCATCGGCCCCTTCCCTGTGGGCGATCTCCACCAGATATTTGGCGATGAGAGGGCGGGCCATGGCGGTCCCCAAAAGGTAAAGCCCCTCGTAGACCGCCCCCGCCTTCAGGGTGGGGAAGATATAGTCACGCACGAACTCCTCACGCAGGTCGAGGACGTAGGCCTTTGAGGCGCCCGTCGCCAACGCCTTGGCCTCGATCCCGGAAAGGTCATCCCCCTGGCCCAGGTCGGCGGTGAAGGTAATCACCTCGCACCCGTAAGTTTCTTTGAGCCAATGGAGGATCACGGAGGTATCGAGCCCCCCGGAATAAGCAAGCACCACCTTCTTGTAATTCACTTCCTCCCCTCCTCGGTTTTGTGACACGTAACAGGAACGGGGAACGCATCCCCGTCCGTCTTGGAAGTTCCCGACCGAAGTCGCTCCGCTGTCGATGGAAAGGATCGGGCCGGGCAGCGTACCGGACCGACCGTTGAGGAAGTACCGAAGGGAGGAAAGCCGCACCAGCGTACGGTCCGGGCCGCTACCCGGCCGTACGCACCCGCGGCTTTAGGAGGACAAACTCAACCTCTCGCACGGGACCTATATACGACATACCCCCGAGGCCGTCAAGGCCGGAAAGGGGATGTCCTGAAAGCCCCAGAGAGGAGGTTTGACACCCCATATTTGTCGATAAAATGCACCTATATTTCCCGGGTCAAGGTGAGGACATGGCCGCGGTCTTGAGGTGTATGGAGTGCGGGACGGAGTACCCGCTCGCCGATCTCCGGTATCGGTGCGATTGCGGGGGCCTCCTGGACGTGGCCCACGACCTCTCTTCCATCGTGGTCTCCCGGGAGCTCTTCGATGGACGAAGGCACGAGCGGGGCCCCGAGCCGTGGCGCCGCAGCGGGGTTTGGCGCTTCCGGGAGCTCGTCCTCCCCGTGGAGGTGGAGCGGATCATTTCGCGGCCCGAGGGGAACACCCCCCTCTATCACAGCGCCTCCCTTTCCCGATGGGTGGGGATCCCTGAACTTTTCCTCAAACACGAGGGGGAGAACCCCACCGGGTCGTTCAAGGACCGGGGGATGACCGTGGGGGTCACCTGGGCCAGGGCGATGGGCGCCCGGGCGGTGGCCTGTGCCTCCACCGGGAACACCGCGGCCTCCATGGCCGCTTACGCGGCCATGGCGGGACTCAAGGCCATCGTCTTCGTCCCACAGGGGAAGGTCGCTTTGGGGAAGCTCGCCCAGGCCCTGGCCTATGGGGCACTCACCCTGGAGGTCAAAGGGGATTTCGATGCCGCCATGGCACTGGTCCGGGAGAGCTGCCGGGAGCTCGGGATCTATCTCCTCAACTCCCTCAACCCCTTCCGCATCGAGGGGCAGAAGACCATCGTCTTCGAGATCGTCCAGGAGCTCGGCTGGGATCCCCCGGATTGGATCGTCTTCCCCGCCGGTAACCTGGGGAACGCCGCCGCCTTCGGGAAGGCCCTGTGGGAGCTGAAGGAGTTGGGGCTGATATCCGAGGTGCCTCGGCTCGCGGCGGTGCAGGCCGCCGGGGCCAACCCCCTCTACCGGAGCTTCATCAGGGGCTTCTCCCCGTTGGAACCCGTAAAGGCGGAGACCGTGGCCACGGCCATCCGGATAGGGAACCCCGTGAGCTTTTCCCGGGCGGTGAGGTCCCTGCGGTGGACCCGGGGGATGGTGGTGGAGGTCACCGACCAGGAG
>JALVLL010000263.1 GCA_027027485.1 Candidatus Bipolaricaulota bacterium
CCAGCAAGGGAGGAGGTGGACTGGATCAGCATGGCGATCTGGCCGGAGATAAAGGCCTGGTTAGCCGAGTACTCGGGGCCACCGTAGAGGAAGATCCCCTCACGCGCCAACCGCGCCCAGGTGCCCAGTACCTTTACACCGAAATCTCCGTTGATGAGGACCTCCGTGGCCAAACCCTCGCGGCCGTTACCGTTGTTGGCGTAAAGTTGATTGTGGTAAGCGAACATCTGCTCAAAGATCCAGCCCGGCCAACCAAAGGAGAGGACGTTCTTTACCACACCGCTTTCAAGGAGTTTCTTCCCTATCTCCTCCAACTCGGCCCAGGTCGTTGGGGGCTTGTCCGGATCGAGGCCGGCCTTGGCGAAGAGATCTTTGTTGTAATAAAGCATGGCCGTGGAGGAGTTGAAGGGCATGGACCACAATTTGCCGTTCACTGAATAGTATTTGATGATGGGAATGATGTATTTGCCCCAATCCCACTTTTCGCCGAACATCTCGGGCAGTTTGTAAACGGGGATAATGGCGCCGGAGTCGATCATAGTCTGGGTACCGACTTCATAGACCTGCACCAAATTTGGCGGATTACCGGCACGGTAAGCGGCGATGAATTTTGTAAGGGTCTCCGCGTAGCGGCCCGTATAAACCGCCTTCACTTCGATATCGGGGTGAGCAGCGTTGAATTCCTTAACGATCTGCTCCACCACGGGCAGCCGAGCACCGCTCATGGCATGCCACCAAGTGATGGTTACCTTGGCGGAAGCCACAAACCCCAAAGCCAATACCATACCCACGACCAATGTGCTTTTGAGATAACGCATTCACAGCACCTCCTCTTTTGATTTTTGGGAAATATTCCCCCGATTATCACCTCCCTCCTCTGGGATATATCTTTTCGCTTTGCAGCACCCGTACGGCGATGTCGGGGAAATCGGTGAAGACGCCGTCCACCCTGTAGACGAAGAAGAAGGTCTCGAGCTCCTCCTCGAGGGACCCGTACTTCCGCGGCAGAGAGTCGGCGCGGAAGGTGTAGGGATGGACCACGAGCCCGAGCTCGTGGGCCCACGCGACATACTCGGGGTTTTTCTCGATGATGGACTTGTTGGGACCGATACCGTCGGCATACTCGGAGATCTCCGCAAGGCCTTCCTGCTTCCACATGCGCCAGTAAGAGGGGCTCGCGCTCACAAGCTGTATCAGGGGAAGCTCAGTGTGGAACTCCTCCCGCAGCCGCTTCAGCGTCTCGGCCTCGAAGCACTGGATGAAGATCACGGCGTCCGGACCGTGGTAGCCGTACCGATCCAAAACTTCCATCAGGGCGGCGGCGATGTCGTAACCCTGTCGCTTATGCCAATCCGGTTTTTTCAGCTCGGGGTAAATCCCTACGTTTCGGTCCGTGGATTTATTGAGCCCCTGGATGAGCTCGATCATCTCGGCGAAGGTAGGTACCTCGAAGCGGGATTTTCCTACCGGGAACCGGTTCGGGAAGTATGGCCTCCCGTCGCGGCGGCAGCGCTCGTGCACCGAGAGTTTCTTTATCTCCTCCAAGGTGAAGTCGATGGCATACCAGTGACCGTCGGGGCGCCGGCGGTCGGGAAAGACTTCCTCCACGTCCGTCGTGTACTCGAGGTAGATATCGTGGAGGCATATCAACACCCCGTCCTTGGTCATCACCAGATCCGGTTCGATGTAGTTCGCCCCCAGGGCATAGGCGAAGGCGTACGATTCCAGGGTGTGCTCCGGCAGGTACCCGACCGCCCCGCGGTGCCCGATCACGATTTTCTCTTCCCCAAAGAGAGGGAAAGACACAAGGACGATGCCCAACGTAAAAATGACCATGAACCCGGTTTTCATGAAGCGCCTCCCTCGTCTTCAAGCCAAGCGGGCGGGGCGGCAAGGGGATAGCGGTCCTCACATCCCAGGGGGATTTCCATCAGCATATCGCCTATCCCGTCACTTCCGGGGCGGTCTTGTCGCGGACCCGAGAAAAGGTCCGGCAACGCCCTTCCCCACCAGTTGCCCCCGGCGGGATAGCCGCTGTCCCAATGGTTTCCCGGTCCGTCGCAGGCAGCCGGGCGCACGCAATCCAAGAAGACATTATGGTAAACCACATTCCCGGCGGAGGTGTGCACCAAGGACACCCCCAGCGAGCACCCCGAGAGCAGGTTTTCGGAGACCACACAATCGAACGAATCCCAGAGAAACAAGCCCTGCTCGGCCCCCTCGATTCGATTCCCCGCCAACCGATCCCGGTGACAGCTGTCCAGGTATATCGCCGTCATCCCCCCGTGGAACCGGTTCCCCTTGATAAGGGAATCGTGACAACGCCACAGAAAGACCCCCTCTTTCTTGACTTGATCGAATTCGTTGGCCTCGATGGGCAACCGGGATGACTCGCTCCCGTCTATGCCCCGGCGGGTAGCGGTGAAGGTGCAGGTACGCACGATCGTTCCCGGGGACCGATAGATGAAGACGCCGGTCCCCAGATTGGAAAAAGAGCAGCCCTCTACCCTGACCCCCTGGGCCCCGGAGAGGAGGATTCCGGTGCCCCGCGCCCGGCCGGTTATACGACAGTCACGGATCACGACGTTCGCGGAGACATCGCGAATCGTTATCCCCGATCCACTTCCCGCGTCGATCTCCCATCCCGAGATGACGAAGGGGTCCTCCGGTGTCCCCTTCCCGCCTATCACCCCGTTTTCCGGGGTGAACTCATCGATGGAACCGATGACGATGGGATCATGAGGAGCAGCTATACAATTCCCCACCAACGCCAAGCCCAGAACCGCATACAAGAGCCTCATCCGAGGTATCCCTCCACCAGATCGTCCATGGCCGCCACGAGCTCCCCTTCCTTGCCCCTGGGGATCAGGGAGGCGGCGGCGTAGTCGTGGCAAGCGTCGATGGAGCCCCCCACGCGCTTGGCCGCCTCGGGCAAAAGCCACGCCAAGCCCGGCATCTCCTTCCGTACGATCCTCTCTTCCAGGGGACTTGGAACGCGCATGGAGATCTTCACCAGATCCCAGTCGAACGTCCCCAGCCCGGGGATCTCGGAGGGCATGTTCTGGAAGCCGGCGATGTACTTGTCGGGGTCCACGAAGTCCATGTCGCGGATCTCCATGCAGAACTCGCCCACGATCTTTACACCCATGGGGGCGAACCTATCGCCCACCGAGAACCATTGGATGTATCGGGTTTTCTTGAGCTCCCCTTTGCGGAGCCTCTCGATCATAAGCCCGAACCGCTCCCTCTTCAGGGCCTCGAGCTCCCCGAGTTTTTCGTGGTATTCGCCGGAAGGGCCCTCGAGTACCGCACGGATCGCCACATCGGGCCCTCCCATGGCGTAGCCCGCCGCCCCCAGGGTGGTGAGGGACTTCGCGAACGGTTTCAGGTCCAGGGCTTCCCCGAACTTGGTGAGGCGATAGGCCTCGCGGCCGTCCGCTTCCGTGACCTCCACATCGCCGCGGGAAACCGCCTCTTCCAAGGCCTCTCTGTTCTCGCCCACCAATTTCCCTCCCCGCTCGTGGGAGTCGCCGATCGCCCCGATCACCCCCAAGTACGCCAGATCCCGGTTCCCGGGATCAAGGACCTGGGCGGCGATCCAGGCCGCGGTGGCCGCGGAGATATCCCGCTCGCCCGAGAGCCCGAAGAGCTCGGTGGAGAGGTTGAAGACCGCGGGATCGTCGGCCTCCTCGGCCAAATGGTGGTCCACGATGACGATAAGGGACCTTCCCCGGTTGACCTCGGCGATCATGGGAGCAGCCCGGGCACCGAGATCAACGTATACGATCGGTGTCCCGGCGTGGAGGTCATGGAGCCTCGCGTTTATGGGGGGATGCACGCGCTCCAAGGGGATCTTGGTCACCTCGAACCCGGCGCGGGAGAGGGCCGTGTAGAGGACCGCCGCCGAGGAGAGCCCGTCGGCGTCGTTGTGATGGACGAGAACGACCCTCTTTCCCCTGTTCTTTAGCTCCGCGAACGCATCCCTAAGCGCCGCGATATATTCGGCCTTTCCCATCTCACCCCTCCGCCTTCAGCATCTCGATCACGGAATCGAAGACGTAATCGGGCTCGATCCCCAACGATCTCAGCTTCTCCTCGGTCATCGCCCCGGAGCGGACGAACACGGTGGTCATCCCCATCCTCTTTCCGGCGAGCATGTCGGTGTCCATGTCGCCCACGAAGGCGCACTCCCCTGCAGGAAGCCCAAGCCTCGCCAGGGCGATTTCAACGATGTGCGTGGAGGGCTTCCCGATGATGGCGTCGGGCCCGCGATCAAGCATGTAGGAGAGGGCCCCGATCACCGCCCCGGTCCCGGGGATCACACCGTCTTTCGCGGGAAAGATCTTGTCGGGATTGGTGGCGATGAACTTGGCCCCGGCATGGTATAGGGCCCGGAGGGCACCGGTGATGCGATGGGCGTTGTCCTCCCGGATCCTCCCCGTCCCGTCGAAGGCCGAGCCCACCACCACGTACTCGGCCGCAAACGGATCCTCCACGAGCTCAAGCCCCGCGAGCTCGAGCTCCCTCCGCAGGCCCGGCGCCCCCACCATGTAGACCTTGGCCCTCGGCCTCTCCCGGGCTACATACTGGGCGGTGGCATAGGTGGCGAGGACGAGGTCGTCCTCGATCACCGGGATCCCGAGCCTTTGGAACTTGGCGAGGTAATCCTGCCGGGACTTGGTGGAGTTGTTGGAGAGGAACACAACCCTCTTTCCGCCGCGCCGCAGCCTCTCGATGGCCTCCGGGGCTCGGGGGATGGGATCCTCCCCGCGACAGAGGACCCCATCCACGTCGAAGATGAAGCCCTTGCAGCGCACCACGGGATGGTTCGGGTCCCTTTCCCTCAAGGCATCCAGTGCCCCGTCATCCGGGTAGTAGAGTGCCACCTCTCACCTCCGCCTTCTTCTTCCTTCCCAAGAACACGAGGAGCTCTCCGGGCTCGTCGGTCACGATCCCGTCAACGCCCATCTCGAGGAAGATCTCCCAGAGGTCCCGTCGGTCCACGATCCAGGGGTAGACCTCGATCCCGCGGCGGTGGGCCTCCGTCACCAGGCGCGGTGTGGTCTGGGCCCAGTGGGGAAGGAGGACGCTCGGCCCCAGGCGATCCACTTCCTCCCATAGGTTCAGCCACTCACCGGCGCAGATCATCCCCACCCTCACTTCCGGGGAGAGCTCCTTGAGCCTGAGGAGGGAGAGGTGATCGAAGGAGATGAGGGTCACCCAGGAAAGGGCCCTTTTGGCCTCCAAAAGCTTGAGGAGTTCCTCCTCGATCCAGGAGTAGCTCGCCTCGGCGTGTCTGGTCCTCTTCAGCTCGACCAGAAGCCCCACCTTTCCCGCGACGAGATCCAGGGCCCCCTCCAAGTATAAAAGGCCCCGGTGTTCCCGGCGGAGCTCCTCGATCTCCTCGGGAGTAAGGAACATGGTCCAGTCGTTGCGCCGGCCGAGCCGCTCCAGGAAGATATCGTGGAACACCAAAAACTTCCGGCCGCGGGTGGCCCAGACATCGATCTCGACGAGGTCTACCCCGAGGTGGAGGGCCATCTCGATCTCCTCTTTGCTGTTAGCCTGGTGGGCGATGACCTTCATTTCTCCTCGGCGAGGGCGAACCCCCGCATGAACTGCTCCTGCAGGAGCATGAAGATGATCAACGGGGGGAGCATCGTGATCACCGTTCCCGCCATGGCCACGCCCCAGTTCACCATCCCTTGAGGCCCGGCGCCGGTGAGCATCTTGAGGCCGATCTGGATCATCTGCTTCTTGTTGGAGGAGATGATGATCAGAGGCCAGAGGTACTGGTTCCAGATGTACACGAACTCGATCACGGCGAGGGCGCCGATGGTGTTCATGGACATGGGGACGAGTATCTGCCACAAGAAACGCATTGGCCCCACTCCGTCGACACGGGCGGCGTCCACCAGGGATGTGGGGAACGACATGAAATGCTGCCTGAAGAGGAAAGTCCCCGTGGCTGAAGCGAGGAAGGGGACCGTCAGAGCCCAGAAGGTGTTTCCCCAGTGGAGCCTCCGCATGAGATCGAATAGGGGGACGATCCGCACCGGGACCGGCATCATCAGCGTGACCAGGATGAAGACGAAGATCAGCCCCTTGAAGGGGAAATTGAAGTACACGAGGGCCAAGGCGGCGAAAAGGGAAAGGAGGGTCTTCCCCAACATCACGGTCCCCGCCACGACGAACGTGTTGAGCATCAGGCGCCCGAGACTGTAGTCACGCCAGGCGACCCCGTAGTTCTCCGGTGCGGCTGGCCCGATGTTGAACTTCGGCGGGTACGAGAAGACTTGGGCCGTGGTCTGGGTGCTCTTTATTATGGCGAAAAGCACGGGGGAGGAAATGAGGAGGGCGATGAGGATCAAGGAGGCGTGGGTGAGGAAGAGTCCCGCACGTTTGCGATACCAATAGATTGATTTACGTTTAAGCGCCATAGTGTACCCTCCTCCCGGTAGTGCGGAACTGTATCAAGGTGAGGATCACCACCAACACGAAGAGTATCACCGATTGGGCCGCGGCCATCCCCCACCGATTGTGCTGGAACGCATCACGGTATAGGTTATAGATGAGGATATTGGTGGCGTTCACCGGTCCACCTTTGGTCATCACGTCGATGAGGCCGAAGGCCCCGAAGAAGGCGTAGATCAGGTTCATGATGAAGAGGAAGAAGGTAGTCGGGGAAAGGAGAGGGAAGGTCACCTTCCAAAAGCACCTCCACGCCCCCGCGCCGTCGATGCGGGCCGCCTCGAGGATCTCCCCGGGCACGTTCTGGAGGCCGGCAAGGAAGAAAACGATGTTGTAGCCGAGGTTTTTCCATACCGCGGCCATGATAACCCCGAACAAGGCCAGGTGGGGGTTGGTGAGCCAGTCCAGCCGTACGCCGAAGAGGCGGTCCACGAAATAGGTCAAGGCCCCAGAGGTGGGGTTGAAGAGGAAGAGCCAAATGGTGCCCGCTACGGCCGGCGAGAGGGCATAGGGCCAAATAAGCAGGAGACGGTAGATCCTGGACCCCCTGATTTTGCGGTTGGCTAGAAGCGCTATCGCCATGGAAACCGAAAGCCCGATGAGCACCACTCCCAACGCGAAGATGAAACTGACCACAAGGCTTTTGTGGTAATCGGGGGAAGTGAGGAGGCGGATGTAATTTTGGAACCCAACGTATATCCTCCTCAGCCCCATGAACCCGGCTCGGTACAAGCTCCACTCGAAGCTCTGTGCCACAGGGTAGTAGAGGAAAAAGGCGCAGACGAGAAGGGTGGGGAGAAGCAAGAGAAGCGGCAACCACCGATTCGGGAATTTGCTCTGCATGGTGCTCCCGGCAAGCTAAGCCAAAGAAAGGGGGAGCCCGCTCGGGCTCCCCCTCTTTTCGACCCTATCAGCCACCGACCAGCTCCAGGTAATCCTTGAGGCCCTGGTCGATCTTCTCCTTGGCCTCGGCCAAAGCCTTTTCCACAGGGGTCCCTCCGAGGATGGCCTCAACGGCGTCCTCGATGAAGGTGCGGGCTTCCAGGAAGTTGCCCATCAGGGCGCCCTGGGTGGCGGTGATCAATTGAGTTGCCTGGAGCTGGTCGAGGGCGGTGCGGTGGTTGGGGTGGGTCACGAACCAACCCTCTTTATCCAAGATGTCGACCGCGGACTTCCTGATGGGGAAGTAGCCGGTGCCCTGGTGCCAACGGATGGTCTGGGCCACCTGGGTCATCCAAACCACGAAGGTGGCCGCGGCCTTGAGCTCCTCGTCCGGATGGCCCCCCGTGATCCACAGGGCACCTCCACCGATCACCACCCCGTGACGGCCGAACTTCGCGGAGACGGGAAGGAACGCGGTACCGAGTTCAAACCCCTGCTCCACTGCGGCGTTCTCCATCCGGGTGACGTCCGAGGTGGAGGAGATGAGCATGGCGGACTGGCCGGAGATGAAGATCTGGCGGGCCTGAGACCAGTTCTCCCGGCCGGGATTGACCCAGAGACCCTCGTCGTAGAGCTTCTTCCACCAGGACATGATCTCGATGGCCGCGGGATCCAAGAGGTTGATCTCGGTGGCGTAACCGGCCCGGCCGTTTTGGTTGTTCACCAGGTCCACCCCGGCCTCGGCCATCCACTGCTCGAAGAACCACGAGTGCAGTGGCCAAGTGATGCCGTACTTCGCCACCCCGGCTTCGACGATCTTCTTGCTGATCTCGTAGATGTCCTCGAAGGTCGGCTCGCGGGGCATCTCCACGCCCACGGCATCGAGCATGGTCTTGTTGTAGTAGAGGATTGGGTTGGAAGAGTTCCACGGCATGCAGAAGAGCTTGCCGCCGATGCGGTAGTAGTTCAATGCAGCGTCGATATAGTCCTCCCATGGGACGATAAGCCCGTATTTGTCGATGAGTTTCTCCAGGGAGACGAAGATACCGGAGTCCAGGTTCATCTGCGTGCCGACCTCGAAGGAGTGGACGATGTGAGGGGGATTTCCGGCCCGGGCCGCCGCGAGGGCCGCGTTAAGGGTGTCGCGGTAGGAACCCTTGTATTCCACGGTCACCTCGATCCAGGGGTGGGTGAGGTTGAAGTCGGCCACCATCCGCTCGATGAACGGAACGCGCCAGCCGCCCATGGCGTGCCAGAAGGTGACCTTGATCTTGCCCTCGGCGAGCGCGCCCCCGCCGACCGCCAATACCGCCAAAAACAGGACAAAGAACTTCCTCATCCGAACCACACCTCCTTAAAAGATGTTAGGCATTGCTGCCCGAAAAACGAAGGTCCGTCCGGCGCCCATCACCTCCTTACACGGTATATAGTTCCAGGTCCAGCTCGGAGAGGGTCCGAGCCAGTTCCTGGTCCAACCCGGAATCGGTGATGATCACATCGATCTCGGACAAATCCGCGATCTTCCCGTGGGCAACGACGCCGAATTTGGTGTGATCCGCGAGGATCACCCGCCGACGCGAGTGACGCAGGATCTCGGCGGCGGTGTCGGCTTCCTCCAGCGAGGGGATCGTCACCCCGTGCTCCAGCGAGATCCCGTTGGCACCCAGGAAAGCGATGTCGAAGTAAACGTCCTCGAGGGCCCCTTTCGCCAGACGCCCCACCATGGCGAAGGAGACCCCGCGCAGATACCCACCCACCACATACACGTCCACGCCCCGGATATGGGTGAGCTCCATGGCGTGGTTGAGGGCGTTGGTGAATACCCGCAGGCCCATATCCGGCGGAAGGGCCTTCACGAGCTGCATGGTGGTGGAGCCGTTCCCGATGAAGATGGCCATCCCGGGCTCGATGAGCTCCACGGCCTTTTGGGCGATGCGGCGCTTCTCCTCGATGTTGAGATGGGCCTTCTCCTGGTAGGAAGGCTCGGCAGTGACCCACTCCTTCACCATGGCGCCGCCGTGGATCCGCACGAGCTTCCCCTCCCGCGCCAGGGCGTTGAGATCGTTGCGGATGGTCATGGGGGAAACGGAAAAAAGTTGGGATAGCTCGGAGGTTTTCACGACCCCCCGTTTACGGAGCTCCTCGAGGATGAGGCGACGCCTCTGTTCCGTGAGCATTTCGCTTTGTTTCCTTTTGTTGCGAAACGATTCTATCAACTTTCCTTTTTAAATTCAACTCTCAAAAGTAGTAGACCGTGATACCGCCATCCACCACGATGTTGGCGCCGTTTATCCAACCGGATTCATCCGATGCCAAAAATAAGGCCACATTCACGACATCCATCGGCTTCCCGAACCTCCCCAGGGGGATACGGTTCAGGCGCAGGGCGCGCTTCTCCGGATCGGTAAAGAGCTTCTCGAGGAGCGGCGTGAGGATGGGCCCGGGGGATATGGCATTCACCCGGACACCCTTGCGGCCGAACTGCACCGCCAAGGATCGGGTGAGGGCGATCACGGCCCCCTTGCTCGCGGTATAGGCGTCCTGAGGGACGGTGCAGCCCATCAGGGCCACGAACGAAGCCACGTTTATCACCGATCCCCCTCCAGCGCGGATCAGGGCCGGGATCCCGTACTTGCAACAGAACGCCACTCCCTTCACGTTCACAGCGAAAACCCTATCCCAGATGGCTTCATCCATGTCCAAGACCGAGGCATCTTCGTCGGGCATGATCCCCGCGTTGTTGTAAAGGACATCTATTTTCCCGAAAGTCCCTTCGCCGATCTCTATCGCCTTCTTCACATCCGCTTCCCTGGCCACGTCCCCGGGCACAGCGATGGCCTCGCCCCCTTTCCCTTTAATCACCTCCACGGTCTCTTCCACGGCATCGCCGCGGATGTCGTTGGCGATTATCTTCGCCCCCTCCGCGGCGAAGCGGATAGCGGCTTCCCGACCCATGCCTCCGCCCGCACCGGTAATGAATACCACTTTGTCCTTAAGTCTCATCCCTCCCTCTCCTTTCGCCGCGGGACCACCAGGTAATCCACCCAGTTCCGTAACTCCCGCTGGCGGATCCTGGGGTCCAGGAGGTCATCGCCCACCCCGAGCTCGGCCCGGAGATCCTCGGAATCGGGGTTCTCGTGTAAAGCGAGCATCTTCTCGGCGTAGCGATAGACCTCCTCCTCGTCCGAAAAGAAGCCCTCGGACACCAACGCCGGTGCCCTGGCCATCACGAGCTTCGCCATCTCGCCCAGGTCGTATTCGGGATGGTATTGAGTGGCCCAGAAAACCCCGTTCCGGTAACGTACCTCCAGGGCCTGAACCCTGGTATGTTGGTTTGTGGCGAGGAGCCTTCCCCCCGGAGGAAGCTCCGCCACCTCATCGAGATGCATGATGAAACCACAGTACACGTCGGGTTTGCCCTTCAAAAGAAGGGACCTTTTGCCCTCTTCGGTCTTGGTGATGCCCCTGGCGATGCCCCACTCGCGCCCCTTGGGGTTCCGTCTCACTACCCCGCCAGCTGCCACCGCAGCCATCTGTATCCCCCAACAGCTCCCGTAACACGGGACCCCTATCTCGTACACCTGGCGGGCGAGCTCTATCTGCCGTTTCACCCGGGGATCGTGGGTGTGGTATATGGTGAGGTCCGAGCCGGTCCAGATGATGCCGTCGTAGCCTTCGAGCTCCTCCCGTGTGGGCAGAGGCTTATCCAGATCGGCGATGAAACAGATATCCATCTCACAGCCGGGCACGTACTCCAACAGGAATTTGCGGAACATATCGTGGGGATGCCCGGCCCCCACGGCATCGAACCTCTCCCGGCTTTTTTCGGGGTAACAGTTAAATATACAAAAGCGCAGTCTTCGGCCCTCGACCATCGTCCCCTCCCTAAGCCTCAGCATCACCGAGCTTGCGGAGAAGGGATGACAGACGATGAGGAAAATCCGTTATGAGACCCTTGACCCCGAGCTCTATCATCCGCCGCATCTCCTCTTCCTCGTTTACCCCGTAGACGATCACCTCGACTCCCTTTCCCTTGAGCTCTTTTACCGTCTCGATGCCGAGCCAGTTCGGGATGTTGTAAGTCTTGAAGTGGAAACCGCTCCAGTCGATGGGCTTGTCCGGAGGCCACCCTACCAGGGCCTGGACCTCCAGCTCGGGCCACTCCGCTTCCACTTTACGAAGCCAACCGTGATCGAAGGAGGAAATGACCACCAAATCCTTTACTCCCAGGCGATCGATGAGCCGAAGCGCGGCCTCCACGATGGGGAACTTGTCCATGGGGGGTGGGACCCACTTGAGTTCCACGTTCACCCGGAAGCCGTTCTCCTTGCTGAAGAGGAGGGCTTCCTCCAGGGTGGGGATCTTCTCGCCCCGGTACGACTCGAGGTCCTCGGGCGATACGTTTCCCGCCGCGATCTCGCCGAAGGGGTCGGATTCCACGAACCAGGAACCCGCGTCCAAGCGCCTGAGCTCCTCCAGAGTGAAGGAGGTAACCACCCAGGGCGCCCGGTCCGGGAAAACCTCCTTGGCGTTCGTTTTGTTGATGAGATAATCATCGTGGAAGAGGATCAGTACTCCATCCCGGGTCACCGAGACATCCAACTCCCACATGTCGGCCCCGACCTCCAAGGCCTTACGGGCAGCGGCGATGGTGTTCTCCGGGGCGAGGCTCCTGGCTCCCGCATGGGCGATATTCAAAACTCTCCTCATTTTTCCCTCGCGAGCACGAAACCTTTGGTAAACTGTTCTTGTAAGAGCGCGAACACTATGAGCGGAGGGATCATGGCGAGGATCACCGCTGCCATCACCAGCCCCCAATCCGTTGCTTCCATCGCGGTCATCGTGCTCTTGAGCCCCACCTGGATTACCTGTCTCGAGCTCTCACGGATTATCACCAGCGGCCAGAGGTATTGGTTCCACATGTATATGAACTGAATAAGGGCGAACGCCCCGATAACGTTCCACGAAAGCGGCAAAAGGACGTTCCACAGGAAGCGCAACGGTCCCGCCCCATCGACCCTGGCTGCATCCGCTAGATCGGGGGGGATGCTGGAGAAGTGCTGCCTGAAAAGGAAGACTCCCGTGGCACTGGCCATAAAGGGGAAGATCAAAGCCGCATAGGTGTTTCCCAGGCCGAGTTTGGAGACCAAATTGAACAAAGCTATGATCATTATTTCCGTCGGCATCATCAAGGTGAAGAGGATGAAGTAAAAAATGGGCGCCTTTAAGGGGAAGTCGAAGTAAACGATCGCCAGCCCGGCCAGCATCGAGAGCAGCGTTTTGGCCACCGTAACGGCGACGGAAACTATCATGCTGTTTTTCATATAGATGCCTATACGGTATTGGTTCCAGGCACGGCCGTAGTTATCCAACATGGCCTTCACTGAGCCGAAACCGAGTACGGGCGGATAACTGAAGACCTGATCCCTCGTTTGGGTTGATTTGAAGAAGGCGACCAATACGGGGGAAGCAACGGTGAAAACCACGGAGATAAGCGCCATGTGAATCAGGAAGACTTTGAGACGCCTTCGCCTCATCTTACGCCCCTCCATAATGGACATGGCGTCCACTCGTGCGGAACTGGATCAACGTCAGAACGACGACCCCCAAAAAGAGTATCAGGGATTGGGCTGCAGCCGAGCCCGTCCGGTAATATTCGAACCCCTCGCGGTAAAGGTTGTAGATCAGGATGTTGGTGGCATTGAAGGGACCGCCTTTCGTCATCACGTCTACAATGGGGAAGATGTCGAAGAAGGCATAGGTGATGTTGGTGATGAGGAGGAAGAAGGTTATCGGCGAAAGGAGGGGGAAGGTCACGGACCAGAACCGGCGCCAGTAATTGGCCCCATCGATCAGTGCGGCCTCCAGAACGTCGGTATTGAGGTTCTGCAGGGCCGCCAGATAGAAGGCGATGTTATAGCCGAGGTTCTTCCAAATGCTGGCGACGATGATGATGAAGACGGCCAGGAAGGGATCCCCAAGCCAATTGGGAGCGATGTGTAAGGTGAGCGAGAGAAGATAGTTCACTATCCCATATCCCGGGGAAAAGAGGAAGAGCCAAACTATGCCCGCGATGGCGGGCGAGATGGCATAAGGCCATATGAGGAGCAAGCGGTAAAGCCTGGCTCCGCGGATTTTCTGGTTCGCGAGAACGGAGATGGCTAGGGAGATCCCCAGGCCACCGATGACCACCGCCGTTGTGACGATCAGTGTCACGACGATGCTATGGATGTAATCCGGGTTGTGGAATAGGTCGCTGAAGTTGGCGAAACCGACGAAGGTCTTCCTGAGTCCCAGGAACGCGACGCGGTATAGGGATAATCTGAACGTCTGGAATACAGGATAGTACAGGAACACAACGAGAATCGCCAGTGTCGGCGCCAGGAGCAGAAACGGGAAGAGCCTTCCTTTGAATCTAGCTTGATGCATTTTTGCAAAAGGGGCCGGATGGAGATCCCATCCGGCCCCTATCCCGTTCTACTTTCTACCCTGCCCCGACACTGGCGTTGTAGCGCTTGATGGCGGCATCGGCCTTCCTCTTGGCCTCCGCCAGCGCTTGGTCCACGGTGGCCCTGCCGGCGATCACCTTCTCGATGGCCTGCTCTATGATGGTCCGGATCTCCAGGAAGGCACCGGTGAGGGCTCCACGGGTCGCGTAGGTGGACTTGCTGCTCAGAAGTTGCTCAAAGGCCACCGCGTACTCCGGATATTTGTCGAACCAATGCTCGAACTCCAGCACCTCGACGGCCTTCTTGCGGACGGGGAAGTAACCCGTGAGCTTATGCCACCTAATGGTGTTCTCCACGTTGCTCATCCACAGCACGAACTCGGCTGCAGCCTGGAGCTCTTCGGGTGGGTGGTCCTTCGTGATCCAAAGGCTGGCTCCGCCCACGACGAAGCCCACCGGGGCTTTGGTGGGAGTCCCGTCGATGTACTTCGCCGGATAGGGGAACGGCGCGACCCCAAGACCGATGCCTTTTTCGCCGAAGACCTTGCGCAGGTAAGCCACCTCGCTAGTGGACTCCAGGAGCATCGCCGCCTGTCCGGAGACGAAGAGGCCCTCCGCGCCGTCCCAGTCCTCGAGCTTTCCTGTGTAAGCCCAGTAGCCCTTACGGGCCATCTTGCCCCACCAGTCCACGATGGTCTTTGCGGCGAGGCTGTCGAGGAAGCTCTCCGTTGCCCGACCTGTGCGGCCGTTGTTGTTGTTCACAAGCAACTCATCCATCGCGGCCATCCATTGCTCGAAGTACCAGGAGTGAAGGGCGGCACTGAGGGCTATCTTCGCGGCCCCGCTCGAGATGATCCGCTCGCTGTAGGCGAGGAGGTCAGCGAAGGTGCGAGGAGGCTTGTTCGGATCCAGGCCGGCCTTCTCGAAGATGTCCTTGTTATAGTAGAGCACGGGGTTAGAGGAGTTCCAGGGCACGGAATAGAACTTGCCGCCGATCTTGTAGTAGTCGGCGACGCCTTCTATGAAGTCCTCGGGCATGAGCTCATCCTCGGTGACGAGGTCCTGAATGGGGACGAAAATCCCCGAGTCTATCGCCAGTTGCGTGCCGACCTCGAAGATCTGTACCACATGAGGGGGATTACCCTGCTGTGCGGCCAAGATCGCAGCGTTAAGGGTATCACGGTAAGAGCCCTTGAATTCCACGGAGACATGGATGCCGGGATGCGTGTAGTTGAAGTCCTCCACCATCCTCTCGATGATCGCGGTGCGTGCCCCTCCGAAAGCGTGCCAGAAGGTGATCTCGACCGCATCCTTCGCAAGCACCCATCCCACAAGACCCAGAACACCGATGACCACAAGCAGCCACCTTCGGTTAAACATATCCTCCTCCTTTGTAGTTCATGATTTTATAGGTCCATAGAAAACCTCCTGGTTCGACTATCACCTCCTTTCCGTGGTTTCTCCAAAGCCTTTGTGGAAATGGGATGCGAATTTTTTCGGCGGGAGGACATATTTGTATTTTCGAGGAAATGTGAAAAAGACGAGACCGTTCGGCAGTGCGATTGCTTTTCGTTTCATTTCCTTCTTTTGCGAAAAAACATTATAAAGGTATAGGTCAGGAAAGGCAACTCTGGTGGGAGAGGATCAATTCGACGAGTCGGTCCGCGAGTTCGCTTTCGGGGACCTTCGGGAGGACGATCTCGCCGTGGGCGTAGATGGTGCCGTAGCCCTTTCCGCCCAGGATCCCGTAGTCGGCCCGCATCACCTCTCCCAGGCCGTTCACCGGACACCCCATGATGGCTATCTTGATCGGCTCCCGCAGGTGGGAAAGCCTCCGTTTCACCTCCGCGGCGATCCCGGGGATATCGATCCCGGTGCGGCCGCAGGTGGGACAAACGACGAATCTCGGGCCCCGCTCCCGCAAACCCAGGGCCCTCAGGATCTCCCACGCCACCTCCACCTCCCGCACCGGATTCCCGGGGAGCGATACCCGGATCGTGTCGCCTATCCCACGGTGAAGGAGGATCCCAATCCCGATCGACGATTTCACGATCCCCTCGAGTTCCGGCCCGGGTTCGGTGATCCCCAGGTGCAGGGGCCAATCGCCCTCCCTGGAGATGAGCTCGTTCGCCTCCACCGTGAGGGATACATCGTGGGCCTTGAGGGATATCACGATATCGCGGAACCCAACTCGCTCCAGGAGGGATACCTCCCAGAGGGCCGCCTCCACCATCCCCTCGGGCGTGACCTCCCCGTCCTTGAGGAAGCGGGGGGGAAGGGAGCCGGCGTTCACCCCCACCCGGATGGGGATCCCGCGTTCCGCGGCCCTAAGGGCGATCTCCCGGATCTTTCCCTCGTCCCCGATGTTCCCGGGGTTCAACCGGAGCTTGTCGACCCCGGCCTCGAGGGAAAGGAGGGCGAGTTCGGGATCGTAATGGATATCGGCCACGATGGGGATGGAGACCTCCCTTTTTATCGCCCTTATGGCCCGGGCCGATTTCCTGTCGGGGACCGCGACCCTGACGATCTCGCATCCCGCACCCTGGAGCTCCCTTATCTGGGAGACCGTGGCCCCGACGTCGGCGGTGTAGGTGGAGGTCATGGACTGGACGGCCACCGGGTTCCCGCCCCCCAAGGGGACATCCCCGACCCGCACGAGCCTCGTCACCCTCACGGCACCCGATCCTACATCCTCTGTTTGCCTTGCGAAAGGAAACGGGCGGCGCGAGGATACCTCCCGGAGGTGCACCATGAAGAGCTATCGGAAGGAACTCTGGTTCAACACGGAAAGGAAGATGGAGCTCATCAACATAACGCCCCTCGTGGAGGAGGCGGTGAGGGAAAGCGGGGTAAGGGAAGGCCTGTGTCTGGTAAACGCGATGCACATCACGTCCTCTGTCTTCATAAACGACGATGAGGAAGGCCTGCACCAGGACTTCCTCGCCTGGCTCGAGGAACTCGCCCCCTACGATCCCAAGCGGTACAAGCACAACCTGACCGGTGAGGACAACGCGCACGCACACCTCAAGCGCCAGATCATGGGGCGCGAAGTGGTGGTGGCGATCACCGATGGGAAGCTCGATTTCGGCCCCTGGGAGCAGATCTTCTACGGCGAGTTCGACGGGCAGCGGCCCAAGCGGGTCCTCGTAAAGATCATCGGCGAGTAGGGCAATCCACAGGTTCACCGGGAAACGGGTTAAAGGGGGAGTGGACCCCCGTCTTCTAATGGAATATAATGGAAGTGGATGGCAAAGGATAGAAAAAGGGAGCAAGGCGCGGTCGGCCCACGGGGGGATCCCAGGGGCTGGGGTTCCATGCACTCCGATAGGGGCAGGGTGGCCCACGGAAGGGTGTGCCGAGCGGTAGTAGCGTTATTTGTGGTAACGGTCCTACTTTTCCTCCCTCGCCTCACGGATAACCACGGCTCCCCTCCCGAGGTAGCCGGTGGAGTAGGGAGTGCGGGCCCCTCTTGTTGCCGCATAACTCCGAAGATCGCCCAGAGGCTGCGCTGGGGCCTAAAGGCGGTTAGGGCCCCCGAGGCGTGGGAGGTCACCCAAGGCGACGATACCGTGGTGGTGGCCGTCATCGATAGCGGCATCGACTACACCGTGCCCTACCTCGCGGACCGCATTTGGGTGAATTCCGACGAGATCCCGGGAAACGGTATTGACGACGATCGGAACGGTTACGTGGACGATATCCACGGCTGGGACTTCCGCGATGGAGATCCCGAATCCCTGAAGGGCTCCCCTCTGAACTGGCACGGCACCTTCGTGGCGGGGCTCATCGCTTCCGCCGTCGATATCTCCACGGGCGTGGGTGGTGTCGCGCCCGAGGTGAGGTTGATGGACCTGAGGGTCTTGGACTCGCGGGGGCTCTTCTACAGAAGCGATTGGAACAAGATCGCGAGGGCAATCAACTACGCCGTGGATAACGGAGCCCGGATCATAAACCTCTCCATTTACACCAAGGAAACCCCTCCTCCCGCTGTGAAGTGGGCCATAAGGAGGGCCCTCAAACGGGGGGTATTGGTAGTCACCGTGGCGGGGAACCAAGGTAAGGACGGGGTCTGCCCCTTTGGGGAAATCCCCGGGGTCGTGGCCGTAGGGGCGGTGGACCGAGACCTCAAACCGGCGAGCTTCTCCAACCGTGGCCCCGAGGTGGACTTCGCCGCCCCCGGGGTACAGGTGATCTCGGTGATCCCGCATGGGATGAGTATCGCTTCCTCCGGCACCTCTTTCGCCACCGCCCATGTATCGGGCGTCGCGGCGCTCCTCCTCTCTGTAGAAAAGCATCTCTCTCTGGACGGGATATTCGAGATACTCGCCCTCACCTCGGTGGACGTGGCCGACCCGGGAAAGGACGCGTTCACCGGCTTCGGCCTCGTGAACGCCGAGTCCGCCATCGAAGCGTTGACGAGGGGTTCGGGATAACATCCATCCACCCTTCCCATCGCTTGCCCTAATTCACCTCCTGGATTACCATGGCTCGCTGTGCGTGTCGGTATATTGACCTCGGGCGGGGACGCGCCGGGTATGAACGCCGCTATCCGCGCCGCGGTGAGGCGCGGTTGGGAGCTCGGGCTCGAGACCCTGGGTATCCGCCGGGGCTACGCCGGGCTCATCGAGGGCGACCTCTCTCCCCTTACCCCCCGGGACGTGGGCGGGATCATCGAGTTCGGGGGCACCTTCCTCCACACCGCCCGCTGCCCCGCCTTCCTCACCGATGAGGGACGCCGTCGGGCCCTGGCCACCATCGAGAAAGAGGGCCTCGATTGCCTCATCATTATCGGCGGCGAGGGGTCCCTTCAGGGGGCCCGATGGCTCTCGGACCAGGGGATAAAGGTGGTGGGGATCCCGGCCTCCATCGACAACGACATCGAGGGGACGGAACTCGCCATCGGGGTGGACAGTGCGGTGAACACCGTGGTCTGGGCCCTGAACCGGATCCGGGATACGGCCCTGGCCCACGAGCGGGTGTTTCTGGTGGAGGTAATGGGCCGGGAGTCCGGCTACATCGCCCTCATGGGGGGATTGGCCGGCGGGGCGGAGCTGGTGCTCGTGCCGGAGGTCCCGGTGCCCCTGGACGAGGTGGCCCAGAAGGTCCTTTCCCTCTACCAGAAAGGGAAGCACCATTCCATCGTCGTGGTGGCGGAGGGGGTCACGGCGAAAGTCGGATCCACGGATATGATCGCCAACTTCCTCCGCGAACGCACCAGGCTCGAGGTGCGGGTCACAGTGTTGGGGCACCTGCAGCGCGGGGGATCCCCCACCGCCACCGACCGGATCCTCGCTTCCCGTTTCGGAGCCCAGGCCGCCGAGGATATAAAGGCCGGGCTCTTCGGGCACATGCTCGCTTGGCAGAAGGGGGAGATCGTCCGCGTGCCCTTAGAGGTCGTGCGCCGCAAGAAGATGGCCATCGACCTCCGCCTCTATGAGTTGGTTCACCAGCTCGCGATCTGAGGGCGCCCCGGTTTTGAGCCCCTTTTGACCTTCCTTCGGTTCACTTCCACCTCCCCCGAGCGCTAGCCTCGCCCCGAAAGGGGTGCCGATGCGCAAGGGTCTCATCACGGCGGTGTTGTGCGTAGCGCTGGCATCCGGGGCATTAGCCTCCGAGGCGGTCCTCCTCTTCACCATCGGGGTGCACGTGGAGCCCCTCGGGGTGACGGCCCAAGGGTACCGCGGCGGCCGGGGCGATTACCGCAACCCCGTCCTCTTCCAGGAGCACGTCCGGTACCTCTACGACCTCGCCGCCCTCGTGGAGCGCCACGGCGGGGTCCTGGTGATCCAGGTCCAGTCGCCCTTCACCCAGGTGGTCGCGGAAACCGGGGACCAGGTCCTTTCGGAACTCGAGGCCCGGGGCCACGAGATCGGGCTCCGTTTCCACGAAAACGCCCATCTCGGCCCGAATCCCGAG
>JALVLL010000264.1 GCA_027027485.1 Candidatus Bipolaricaulota bacterium
GCTCTGAACTATGCAAAGGGATCTCTGGGGCAACACGAATACACGCCGCGTGGTTTACCACGTTTTCCACGACGAAAGTTTGCCGAACAAACGCTGGTTCCTTATTGGACTCCTTTTTGTCCGAAGGGACCATTTGGAAGAAGTGCGCAAGGCATTACAGCATTGGCGACAAAAAGAAAACTATTGGGGGGAGATCCACTTTTCTGATTTACCGAAGAAATTCGGTGGTAAATATGGTGCTAAGGCACGAGTTGCTCGACACTGGATGCGCAGCTTTGAATCAGGACTCGCAGATATTGCCCGTTTTACGGTTTTAGCCGTGGACCGTCACAGCCATGCTTATAATCGCAAGCGTTTTTCCAAAGATTATCATGCTTACAATCGCTTCACAGCGATGGCCCTAAAAGCCGGGATTGCTTGGTTTTTAGTTCCAGAAAACTGGGATGAGGTAAAAATCTTTTTTGTATCCGACGCTAAGGACCGTTTAAGTCGACCCGATGAGGGATGGGAGGACAACTTTGACCAGTACTTGCCCTATCGAGCCACGTTGGATGCCTTCCTAAGTCAGGGAGAGGGAAAGCCATATCCCACTGTTAACTTGAGGCTCAAACTTTTAGATTCCGCTCGAGAAGACCTTCTTCAATTTTGTGACCTTTTGCTTGGAGCTACACAAATAGCACTTGTTGCTGGCTCTACTCGCCCGACGAAGAAAGAGTTGGGAAAGATGGTTGTGCGCTGGTGTGAGGATTTGCGCCGTACACGGCGAGAACAAAAGCTAAACCTGTTTCGAAAATACGACCTTTGGGCATTTCCTGATGAAAGCGGCGCTCCTTATAGTTCAGTGCCCTTAAAACTGAAAGCGGATGACACACAAATCCCGCTGTTTAAAATGTGAAAAATACGGGACCATGGCACGTAAGCGGATCAAGGACCTGCCCGGGTTCGAGCGGCCGCGGGAGAAGCTGTTGGAGCGGGGGCCGTGGGCGCTTTCGGATGCGGAGCTTCTGGCGATCCTCCTCCGTACCGGGGTGGAAGGGAAAAGCGCCCTGGACCTCGCTAAGGCGATCTTGGAGAAGGCCGGACCGGATCTTCCCCGCTGGGGAGTAGAGGAACTCGGTGCGATTCCCGGCGTCGGGGAGGCCAAGGCGTGCCAGATCGTGGCCGCCTTCGAGCTCGCCCGCCGTTTTTCCCAACGGGAACGCCCCCGGATCCGGGAGCCCAAGGATGTCCTCCCCTACATCCAACATATCGCCGATAAGAAACAGGAGTACTTCCTGTGTCTTACGCTGAACGGGGCCGGGGAGGTGATCCAGACCCGGGTGGTGACCGTGGGCCTCCTGGATTCATCCCAGGTGCACCCACGGGAGGTGTTCGCCGACGCCATCTCCGACCGCGCTGCGGCGGTGATCCTGGCCCACAACCATCCCTCGGGGCTCCTCGAGCCCACACCCCAGGACCTGGAGGTCACCCGCCAGCTGGCCGAGGCGGGGAGGATCCTGGGGATCCAGGTACTGGACCACATCATCGTGTCCCCGAAGGGGTTCCTCTCGCTCAAAGCCGAGGGCTACCTTTGATCCCCCACCTGAAGGCAAAAGGCCGCGCCGACTAAAAGAAACCTGGTATCATCTGGCTTGCGATGCTCAACGAAAGGGAGAGGGAGCTGATCGGCAAGGCGGTCGAAGTAAGGGAGAGGGCGTATGCACCGTACTCGAGGTTCAAAGTGGGGGCGGCGCTCCTTTCACGGGACGGCCGGGTATTCGCCGGCTGCAACGTGGAAAATGCCTCTTATGGCCTTACGGTGTGCGCCGAGAGGGTGGCCCTCTTCAAGGCGGTCTCGGAGGGAACCCGGGAGTTCGAGGCCATCGCCATCGCCTGCGGGAAAGGCCCCTGTGCCCCGTGCGGCGCCTGCAGGCAGGTGCTCTTCGAGTTCGCCCCGGACCTCACCGTGATCATGACCGACTCCGAGGGCAGTGAGATAAAGGTCGCCAAGCTCTCTGAACTCCTGCCGGAGGGCTTCGGCCCGGGTTCCCTGGAGCGCTGATCAGCCGCGAAAATCCTCCCAGGAGGCGGCCTTCACCTGGGGGAGGGCGAGGAGGTCCTTCACCAGACGTTCCACCGCCGTCTCCCCCTTCACCCGCACGTGGTAGATGAGTTGGGTTTCCCCTTCCGCCTCGCTTTTCACCTCCGCCGCCAGGACCCGGACCCCCTTCTCCTCGATCCGCTCGCGGCAAGCCCGTGAAAGCTCCGTGAAATCGGGGGCATCGGTCACCACGGTGACGGTATGGTATGTGACGGCGGGTATAGCGCGGCTGAATCGGTCCACCACCACGAGGACGAAGAGCGCCACCCCGGTGG
>JALVLL010000265.1 GCA_027027485.1 Candidatus Bipolaricaulota bacterium
CCCAGGCCGTGGAGCGGGGCGCGGTGGCGGTGGTGGGGGAGCGGGATATCCGAGGGCTTCCCGTGCCCTATATCCGCGTTCCCGACTCCAGGGAGGCGATGGGGAAAATCGCGGCGGCCTTCTGGGACTACCCCACTCGGAAGCTCATCACCATCGGGGTCACGGGGACCGACGGCAAAACCACCGTGGTCCACCTTTTGGGACAGCTCCTTCCGGACTGTGAGACGCTGACCACCGTCAGGGTGGAACGGGAGAGGCTTTCCTGTGTCACCACTCCCGAGGCCCCGGACATCCAACGCCTGGCCGCGGCGGCCCTGGAGCGGGGAAAGAGATACTTCGCCCTGGAGGCCTCGTCCATCGGGCTGGCACAGAAGCGGCTTGTGGGGACCTCCTTCAAAGTCGGGGTACTCACGAACCTCACCCGGGACCACCTGGACTTCCACGGGACCCTGGAGAACTACCGCCGGGCCAAGCGCCTCCTCTTCGAGATGCTCCCTGAAGGCGGCTTTGCCGTGGTGAACGGGGAAAGCCCCTATGCCGGGGAGTTCCTTTCCGCCACCGCGGCCCGGGCCATCGTCTACGGGATCTCCGCGGGGGATATCCGGGCGGAGAAGGTAAAGGAGCTCGGGTGGGGTATCGAGTTTGAGCTCGTGACCCCGGATGGGAGGGCAGAGGCTTCGGTCCCGTTCCCGGGCCGGTTCAACCTCGAAAACGCCCTGGCGGCCGCGGCGGTAGCCTGGGCCCTGGGCATCCCGGTGGGATACCTTGTAGAGGCCTTACGCCGGGCATCGCTTCCCCCGGGGAGGCTCGCCCGCTTCATGGGGGAAAGGGGTGTGACCGCGGTGGTGGACTACGCCCACACTCCTCGGGCCCTGGAGGCGGTCCTTTCCGTCCTCAGGCCTCGGGCCCGGAAGTTGATCGTCGTCTTCGGGGCTCCCGGCGAGGCGGACCGGGGGAAGCGTCCCCTCATGGGAAAGGCGGTGGGGGAGTACGCCGATCTCGCCATTGTCACCTCCGACAACCCCAAGGGGGAGGACCCCGCGGCGATCGCCGCGGAGCTCGTCCGGGGCCTGGAGGAGGCGGGGGCCGCCTATAGGGTGGAGCTCGACCGGGGGAGGGCCATCGAGCTCGCCCTGGGGGAGGCCTCGGCCGGTGATATAGTCCTCATCGCGGGGAAGGGACACGAACGCCACCAGATCGTCGGAGGGCATCACCTCCCCCACTCGGATATCGACTGCCTGCACGCCCTCGGCTATAGCGAGGTCAGCTAGGGGCCCGCGGACCTTCCATCCTTCCTCCACCGACCTTCCACATCGGCCGGGGACAATACCCCGCAACATGAAGATCCAAAAGGAGGAACAAATGAAAAGGAACGGAACACACAAGTGGCTCCTGAGATCCCTGGCATTGGCGTTTTTGATAGGCGGTGCGGTTGCCCTCGCCCACGGAGATGGGGAAGACGAAGCCCCCTACTTCGGATCGATAATGGGGCCCCTTCCATCCGAGCTGGAGAAGGCGGCCCTGGAGGCGTTGGACGCCGAGTACGCCATGTACGCCGCATACGAGGCGGTGATCGCCCAGTACGGCGAGCTCGAACCCTACCTTACCCTGAGGGAGATGGCCGAGCGAAACATCGAGATACTGAAAAACTTCCTTGGAAATTACCGGATCGACTATCCTTCCTCAAATCCTCACATGGAAACCATGTCCCTGCCCGGGACCCTCTCGGAGGCTGTAGAGGGACTCGCTCGGAAGGCCCTGACCAAGGCTGCCATGTACGCCGATATCCTGGAGAAGGCTGGGAGCTATCGGGGAATCGATCGCCTCTTTTCCTACCTCGCCCGCAACTCGCTCAAGCAGGAGCTCCCCGCGCTGGAGCTCGCCGCGGCGAACGGCGGGAAACTTTCCGCGGCCCAGATGGCCCGTTTAGGGTTCGGGTTCGAGCGGGAACGCTTCGGCCCCTATGGCCACGGGACGATGGACGATGACGGACATTGCCCCATGATGGGACACGGCATGTGGGGCCGCATGGGTATGCCCCGCTACGGGGGCTGGGGCGACTGCCACTGACGGGCAGCCCGGAACGCCGGAAATCGCGTCAAGGGGCGCGGGAGCGCCGCGCCCCTTTTCCCTTGAGTCCTTGGATCAACGAGAGGATCTCCCTCGCCACCTCGTCCGCGGGACGCGCAGCGTCCACCACCCGGACCCCCTCCGGCGGGACGAGATCGCGCTGGGCGGAGACGCGCAGCTCCACCGCTTCCGGGGGCAGGCCAGCGGCCAGAAGCCTCTTTCTCCGCACCTCCTCGGGCGCCTCGAGCCAGATGGCGAGATCGAAGAGTTCCCGCGGGGTGTGAGGGGAAGAGAAAAGCAGCGCCCCTTCCACCAGGAGAACCTCCGTTCCCTTCCCTTTTTCCTCAGCTACGATGCGCTCGATATCCCGGGCCACTTGGGGATGTACGATCTCCTCCAGGCACCTTTTCTTTTCGGGATCCGAAAAGACGATTTCGGCGAGTTTGCGGCGATCCACTCTCCCATCCGGGGAAAGGACCTCGGGCCCGAAGGCCTTTACGACCTCCTCGTACGCAGGGCCTCCGGGCTCGTAGGCCTTTTTCGCGAGGAGGTCGCAGTCCACGTGCACATAACCGGACCGGCGGGAGAGCAGACGGCACACCGTGGACTTCCCGCTTCCCGTCGGCCCGGCGATCCCCACGACGATCATCCCCCGATCTTACCGGGAAACGCCGCCTTTCAGATCGGCGAGAGCTCCCCCGGAACCCTGGGGAAGAGCCTCGCCTCGGCCACGTGTTCCAGGCCGCAGATATACCGCACCAGCCGCTCGATCCCGATCCCAAACCCTGCGGACGGGGGAAGCCCCCTTTCCGCCAGGGCCAAGAGCCCGCGGTACTGTTCCGGATCGAGGCCCTGTACGCGGATCCTCTCCCTTATCCTCTCGGGAAGATGTTCCCTCTCGCCGCCGGAGAGGGCCTCCCCGTAGCCCTCGGGGTAGATAAGATCCATGTCGAGGAGGATCCCGGGGCGTTCGGGGTCCTCGCGGTCATAGAACTCCCGCACATCGATGGGGAAATCGATGAGCCAGATGGGGCCTTCGACCTCGCGGGAGAGCGCCTCCTCGAAGTCCTCGCCGTAGCTCCTCCGGGCCTCGGTATAGGTAATCCTGGGGAAGGGCCTCTCGGGGATCCCAAGCTCCCTCTCCAGGAACGAGAGTTCCTCCGAGCACGAGTCCTTCACCCTCTCCAGGACGTACACGAGGAGCCTTTCCCCGAGGTCCATGACCTCCTCGCGGGAGGCGTCCCGCACCTCGAGGTCAAGCTGGACGAATTCCCAGAGATGTCGGCCCGTTTCGCCCCAGTCCGGGGGCTCTATCCTGATGTTCGGTGAGAAGGAAAAGATCCTCTCACAGACCGAGACAGCGAACTGCTTATGGAAGATCATGGAGCGGGTGAGGTGCCATCTTCCGCCATAGGCCTCGATCACGGCCCGGTCGGTGTGGTGCCGCAGGGGATCGGTCAGGGGCGCCACGATCACGGGAAGAAGCTCCACGAACCCCTCCCCCGCCAGGAACTCCCGGCAGGCCCCGATGACCTGGCTTCCCACCTTCAGTATCGCTTCCTTCCTTTCGCGCTCTTTTTCGCTCAGGAGCACCGCTTACCCCCTTGGGTAAAGACCCAAAATCTCACCCCCTAATGAAGGGGACCTACACCTCAGGGATACGCTCGCAGGTGGGTTCGCTCGGTGGGATCACGCCCCGTACGGGGCGTTATTGGCGGGGCCCAAGGGGAGGGAAATGGTGAGCGTCTTCAGCCGACCTACCACAGACAACCCGGCCATCCACATCACCCCCGCCATTAGGTTCGAAGAGATTTTAGCCTTATGCGGCCCTGAAGGGAAATGTTTGATAACGGAATGGGACAGTGAGGCCGCAGCCTGAACCATTGTTCCACTAATACCGATGATGCCGGGGAGACCGTTTTTCCGCGACGCCACGGGATAAATGGATCACATCTGTGAGGTCTCAGGGCTTTGCTCGCTTTGGGGAAGATCGGTTTGCAGCTCGAGTACGAGCTTTCCGGTCGCCAAGTGGATCTCCAGGGGAGGAAGCGAGCGATCACCGATTTCGTATCGCCTTGAGCCGCCTGGAAGCACATACCTCGGTAACCCAAGTTCCTCCGGCCATGCCACCATAGTCCCGGCGGCGGCCTCCACCACTAAGTGAAATGGCCGGGCGAGGACCACGTGATAGGAAGTGCGGGTGTACTCCGCCAGGAACTCGTACTGAGCGCCTCCCTCTGGCACCGAGGGGGTTAGGATATATGCCGAATCGAGCACTCCCTCCAGTCGGAGGTGCTTTACCTTCGATGAGATGATGATGACCCTTGCTGCCCTGTGAACCGAGATCCGGTTGGCTGTTACCCTGTGGCAAATGAACGTACTTAAGCCCATCGATTCCAGGGTTTGAACCGATATCCCACTTATCTCAGCCTCTCCTGCAGCGATGATCCTCCTGTGTAGGGAATCCTCCTCGGGAGAAGTTCTTTCCCTGAGGCAAATCTTAAGGGCCTCGAGCTCCACCGGAGCCTGGACGGAGATATCAGCGAGATGCGGTCCGCGACTGGGCTCACGTGGGACGCGAAAGGCCAAGGTCAGACCTCCACCTTCCCTGTATACCTCGAGCTTCGCCTCTCGTACCCACCACCTTGGGCCTTCCTCCAGCAGGGCGATACCACCCGGCAAGGAGGGGTAGATCCGCACCCGAGCTCCCCTGGTCACCACCTGCAGGGTCCGTACTCCATCCCAAGAGGGGCTAATTACCTCCGCCCGACGCTCCCACGCCTCGTCCTCCGGGTAAGTCCCACGGAAAACCATAAACTCATCTGCGAACTCTAAGCCAAGGTCAACCCCCATCGCCACAATTGACACAAGGAAAAGCAGGTTCAGCGATCGAATCCAAAACCCCTTCCCCCGGAAAAGGAGGTAGATCCCAGAACCAAGCCCCACGGCCATGGCCAATACCAGCAAAAGGTCCATCACAGCTCCACCTCCCTTCCCACCCTCCAGGCGAAAAGCAGGAACAGCAAGGCAATCGCCATCGGAACCAGGAAAACATCGAGCTGTAAGCGCGCTACCCCGCCCACATGAAGAGGGTCAGGGTAACTCACCTCCGGTAGCCCAACGTCGAGCTTTACCCACAGGTTCCCGATGTTGTAGAAAGCCGAAACAGCTGCTAAGGCGAAGAAGACAGAGGCCACCCATCGCTTCCGGGAAAGGAGGAACGCGGTGGCGAACCTATCCCACAGGATGGAGGCAGCTATCAAGGAGGTTGCGAGCATGCATCCTTCAGCGACGTTCACTGCGAGAGCCACGATGTAAACGCTTCTTTCTACGAACAAAAGGAAACCGACAAGCGTTGTAGAGATAAAGAGGAGGCCGCCATATAGAAACCAAACGGCCGTCACGGTGACGAACCGGACGAGGACTTCTCGCCCCGGGTGGACCGGCGAGAGCCAGAGCACCTCCCGCAGCCCCCGTGGGCGGAAATGGGCGCGCACAAGATATGCCAGGACTATAAAGATCCCGCTGAAGTCTCCCACAACAATGGCATCCTGTAGGACCAGGTACGGTCGATTGTAATCCCCATAGATGAACAGCCGAGAGATCAGGGAGACCGCCAGAGGAATGAAGGCCGCCACCGCCAGAAGGCCCAGGGACCAGGGACGGAGTTCCCGCAACTCAAACCAAAAGAGCGTCTTCACGGCGGAACACCTCCAGGTAGGCTCCCCGAACGCTTTTCCCCTCCGCCCGCAAGTCCTCGGCCATGCGATCTAGGATCACCCTGCCCTCTTTGAGAAAGACCACCCGATCCCACAGCGTTTCGGTCTCGGCGATGGCGTGGGTGGAGAGGATGAAGGTGGCCTCCCTGCGCCAGGCTTGAATCAGGGAACTCAGGATCCGTTCCCGGGAAACGATGTCGATTCCCCCCAAGGGCTCATCAAGAAGGTAGATTTCAACCTCTTGGGCGAGGACAGCGGCGAGTTCAAGCCTCTGAATCTGGCCCTTGGATAGGGATCGGACGGGACGGGGAGGGATACCTAGCGCCGTCACTAATTCCCAAAACCTCTCCCGGCGGAAACGGGGGAAGAGGCCCTTCATGAAGCGCTCCACCTCTCTAGGACCCATCCAGCTCGGAAGAAAGGGAACCTCGGGTAAATACGCGATCCGACCCCGGAGACGGCGGGGAGGGCTCCCGAGGACCTCTACCTCACCGCTGTCGGGCAGAAGCAGCCCGGCGATGAGTTTGAGGAGGGTGGACTTCCCGCTTCCGTTGGGGCCGAGGATCCCTACCACCTCCCCTTTCTCTAGGCGGAGATCCACGTCCCTTAATGCCTCAACCCGGCCAAAGGTCTTACTCACGCCCTTCAGGCGCACCGACATCGGCCACCTCCTTTAAGGCCGCCAACGCCTCCTCCGGAGAGAGCCCAAGCCCAGTGACTTCGTCCAAGAACTCCCGGATCGCTTCCTCGAGGAGCGCCCTTTTCAGCATGTCGGGATCGAGGTCATCGCGGATATAGGTGCCGAGACCGCGGCGGACGGCGGTGATTCCCCGGCGCTCCAGCTCCTCGAGGGCGTGCACGATGGTGTTGGGATTGACGCGGAAGATCTTGGCCAGATCCCGCACCGGCGGCAGGCGGGAACCGGGGTGGAGGTCGCCCCGGGCCACCCAGCGGGAGATCTCGCGGGCGATCTGAAGGAAAAGCGGTCCCTTCTCCGGCTCGAGGTTCATGGTGTGTACTAGTATACTAGTACACACTATGGAAATCCAGCTCTCCCCCTTTGAGATTCCCCGTGCCCATTGGAAACGGGCCCCACCTAATTTAGTGAAAGAGCCGAACACTTTGGAACCCCCATTTCGATC
>JALVLL010000266.1 GCA_027027485.1 Candidatus Bipolaricaulota bacterium
CTTCAAGCTCCACATACCGGCAGCCAAGCTCCTCCTCGAGGTGGGGCTTTCTGGTGCGGGAATGGTAAAGGATCCGCATCTTGAAGCACCTTGCCCTGCGGGCCACTTCGGACCCGATCCGCCCGAGGCCCACGACCCCCAGCGTAGCCCCCCACACATCCCGGCCGAGATACGGGGGCATGAAGGTCCAGCCCGGGAAGCCCTCAGCCCGGAGGCGCCGATCCAACTCCACCACCCGCCGGGCCACCGCCAACATCAGCGCGAACGCGAGATCGGCCACGGTGTCCGTGAGGACCCCCGGGGTGTTCAGCACCAAAACCTTTCGGGCGTTGGCCTCGGCGAGGTCGATGTTGTCCACCCCGACCCCGAGGTTGGCGACCACCTTGAGCCCCGGGGCCGCGGCGAAGACCTCCCGGTCCACCCGGGTGGAGAGGGGGCAGATGAGGACATCGGCCCCGGAGACGCCCCGGAGGAGCTCCTCCTTCCCGATCACGTCCCCGGGGTACATCCCCACCTCATGCCCCGCGGCCTCGAGCTTTTCCACCTCCTCGGGGAATATCCTGCAGCTTATGAAGATCCTCGCCATATCGCCCCTTACTCGTAGCGCAGGGCCTCCACGGGGTCCAACTTGGCCGCGGACCGGGCCGGAAGCAGCCCCGCAAGACACCCTACAAGGAACGAAAAGCCCAACGCCCCCACCACGAGCCACCAGGGGATCCCGAACTCCAGGACCTTCGCGCCGAGCGAGGCCCTGGCCGCGATCACGGCTACGACGTTGAGCAGGGCCCCTATCACCGTGCCCAGGGCCCCTCCCACGAGACCCATGAGCCCCGACTCGAGGAGGAAGATGAGGAGGATCTGGGAGTTCCGGGCGCCCACGGCCTTCATCACCCCGATCTCCCGGGTGCGCTCCAGGACCGCAGTGTACATGGTGTTCATCACCCCGATCCCGCCCACCAGGAGCGAGATCCCCGCGATCCCGCCCAGGAACGCCCTCAGGATCCCCAACGCCCGCTGCACCGCCTCGTGGATCTCCTCCATGGTCTGCACCGAAAGATCCCGACGACCCCGACTTTTATAGAGAAACTCCTCCACTCGTTTCGCCACCTCGCCCACGTCGTACCCGGGCCTCGCCCGCACCAGGACCATGGAGACGCCCTTTATCCCGAGAAGCTCCCGCATGGCGGCCAGGGGCATGAGGATCGATTCCCCACGTACATTCAGGCGGTCCTCCGCACTGTAGATCCCCACCACGGTGAAGGGATGGCCCTCGATCTCCAGGATATCCCCGACGCCGAGGCCCAGTTCCTTGGCCACCTCGCTCCCCAGGACCACCGCGTCCCGCTCGTCCGGGCCGAACCTCCGCCCCTCGACCTCCAATTTGAAGAAGTCGAAGATATTCCCCGAGACCCCGAGGGCATCGAGGAATCCCTCGTTCCCATCGGCCTTCACGTAGACGCTCTGGTAGCTTATGAGCCCGATCTCCCCCACCCCCTCCACCCGGGAGAGGGCATCGAGGTCGATCTCGAAGGAGGCGGTAAGGCTCGTGGGGCCCCCGAAGCCCCCGCCGACCTCCCCGGGGAAGATCATCATCACATCGTACCCGAGATCCTCGAAGGACCGCTCCACCGCGAGCTGCATGGAGATCCCCAGGGAGATCAGGGCCACCACGGCGGTGATCCCGATGAGGACCCCGATGATGGTGAGCCAGCTCCGCTTTTTCCGGTGGAGGAGGCCACGCAGGGCGATGCGGAAGAGGTCAAACATCTGTCACCTCCACGATGCGCCCGTCCCGGATCCTGAGGTGCCGGCCAGCACACGCGGCCACCTCGGGGTCATGGGTGACCACCACCACGGCCACCCCTTCCCGGTTCGCCTCGGAGATGAGGGAGAGGATCCCCTTGCCGGTCTCGGAATCGAGGTTCCCGGTGGGCTCATCGGCCAAAAGCAGCTCCGGGGAGTTGGCCAGGGCCCGGGCGATGGCCACCCGCTGCTGCTCCCCGCCCGAAAGCTCAGAGGGAAGGTGCCTCTCCCTTTCCGAAAGCCCCACCCGGGAAAGGAGCTCCCGGGCCCGTCGCAGCCGTTCCCGCCGCGGCACCCCGGCGAAGACCATGGGGAGCTCCACGTTCTCGAGGGCGCTCAGGTTCGGCGAGAGGTTGAAGGATTGGAAGACGAAGCCCACTTTGCGGTTCCGGATCCGGGCCAAGGCGGCGGGCCTGAGCCGCGCGATGTCCTCCCCCTCGAAGAGGACCCTCCCCTCAGTGGGCCGATCCAGGCACCCCATGAGGTGGAGGAGGGTGGACTTCCCCGAGCCCGAGGGCCCCATCACCGCCAAGAACTCCCCCCGTGCCACCTCCAGGTCCACCCCTCGCAGGGCCTGCACCTCTATCCTCCGGCGCCGGCCCATGCGGTAGACCTTCCAAACCCCCTCCAGCGCTACGATTACCCCATCCTTCATGGCCCCTCGTGCACGAACTCCACGAGCTTTATCTCCAGGAGGGCGGAATACCCCTCCCCGCTCCTTTCCTCCACGAGGACGTAGGGCGGGAAGGGGAGGAAGGGCTGGTGGGATGGCTCAGGCACGTAGACCGTCACTTTCAGGTCGGGGAAGCGGGGGTGCAGGAGCCGCGCCACCACCACCGGGATGCCGAGGAAGGTCCTTTGGTCTTCGGTCACGAGGCGCGCCCTATCCCGGAGGATGTAGGTCTTTCCCGGCTCGATCTCCCTCCCCCAAAGGGAAAAGATGGGGAAGACGGCCTCCATGGCCTTCGGGAAGGCCACCTGCATCCATCCGCCGAGGAGCGAAAACCCCTGGGACGGGACGCTACGCGATACGGAGAACCCGACCTCGTACCGCCCGTCCCGGGGCACCACCTCGATGGTCCAAGTGGAGGTCGGCTCCGCCCCGGAGCGGATCTCGTACCGCAGGAGGGTATACCCGCCGGGGTAGGGGAGCCCGGGGAAGGGGCCCTGTCCCAGGGACGAGAGCCCCACAGCCACCAACACGATCGCCGCAAGCGATTTCCTCATCGGCATCACCTGAGAGCTTTCATCCCAAAGGGCAAACTATACCAACTATTGCAACACGCCGCAGCGGCCTTTAATTTGGTAATGAGGTGACCGTGGATGATCGCGGAGTTCACCATCTCGCCCATCGGCGTCGGGGAGAGCCTCAGCGGGTACGTGGCCAAGGTGATCGATCTCGTGGACAAAAGCGGCCTCCCCTACCTCCTCACCCCCATGGGGACCATCGTGGAGGGGGAGTGGGACGAGGTCATGGACTTGATCAAGCGCTGCCACTGCCTGATGCTCGAGATGGCGCCCCGGGTGACCACCCGCATCTACATCGACGACCGGCCAGGGCGGAAGGGGCTCCTCGAACACAAGACCAGGTCGGTGGAGGAAAAGCTCGGACGCCCTATAAGGCGGACCAGGCTTGAGGCTGGTTAAGTTCCTGCAGGCGGCCGGGGTGGCTTCGCGCCGGAGGGCGGATGAACTCATCCGCTCCGGGGCCGTACGGGTAAACGGGGAGGTGGTGCGCGAGCCCTGGCACGAGGTGGACCCCGCGCGGGACACCGTGGAGGTGGACGGCCGCCGCATCGAGCCGAGGATCACGAAGTACTACTTCAAGTTCTACAAGCCCCGGGGGGTCGTGAGTACCCTCCGCGATCCCCACGCGAAAAGGACCCTCTCCGACTACATCCCCGAGGGCCTCAGGCTCGTCCCCGCCGGGAGGCTCGACCAGGACTCCGAGGGCCTCATGATCCTCACCGACGATGGTGACCTCGTGTACCGGCTCACCCACCCGAGGTTCGAGGTCCCCAAACGTTACCGGGTGGTATTGGATCGGTACGTGGAGAAGGCGGATATCGAGCGGCTCGCCGGGGGGATCGAGCTCGAGGACGGGCCGTTCATCCCCGATGGGATAAGGAGGCTTGGGCCCCGGGAGGTGGAGCTCGTGATCCACGAGGGGAGGAAAAGGGAAATCCGCCGGGCCTTCCGGGAGCTGGGATATCGGGTGGTGAGGCTCGTCAGGGTGGCCCTGGGGCCGGTGGAGCTCGGGGACCTGCGGCCCGGGGAGCTCCGCCCCTTGGACGAGAGGGAGCTACGGGAGCTGGGGGTAGGGGGGTGACGTGACCACGCGGGCCGTATTCGCGGAGCTTTGCCCCAACTGCGGGGGGGAGATCGAGGCGGGGAGGCTGGCCGCCGGGAACCCCTGTGAGCGATGCCTCCCCGAGCCGGCGGAGGACCCGTGCCGGGATTTGGCCCGTAGGAGGAAGCTCCGGGGCTATGCCGAACCCTGTCGCCTCCGGGACGAGGCCGCGCGTTTCTCCGCTTTCTTCGAGGAGCGCTTGGGGTTCCCCCCATGGTCGCTCCAGCTTTCCTGGGCCAAGCGGGTCTTCCTCGGGCGATCCTTCGCCATCCTCGCCCCCACCGGGGTGGGGAAGACCACCTTCGGCCTCGCCGTGGCCGCATATCTCCCCTTCCGCTCCTACCTCATCGTCCCCACCAGGATCTTGGTGGAGGAGCTTTCACGCAGGCTCCGGGACATATCCCTAGGAAAGGAGGTCCTGGGCTTCACGGGGAAAAGAAAGGAGAGGGAGCGGATCGAGCGGGGTGACTTCGATATCCTGGTCACCACCTCCATGTTCCTCCAGCGCAACCCGGAGCTCCTCCTCGAAGCGTTCGCGGACGATCCCGAGCTTTTCGTGTTCGTGGACGACGTGGATTCGCTGCTCAAAGCCTCGCGGAACATAGACCGGGTGCTTTCCCTTCTTGGCTTCTCGCCCGAGGAGATCGAGACGGCGCTCGTGGGGAAGGAAGTGGAGGCGGAGCCCCGGGGGGTGCTGGTGGTCTCCTCGGCCACGGCCCAGCCCAAGACCAAAAGAGTGCAGCTTTTCCAGCGGCTCCTGGGGTTCGAGGTACAGCGCCCCACCACCGCGTTGCGGAACGTGGTGGACCTCGAGGAGAGGGTGGGCTCCGCCGAGGCCGCCGTGAAGCGGGCGACGGAGCTGGTGACGGAGTTCGGCCCCGGCGCCTTCGTTTACGTCTCGCAGGAGCTCGGTCGCGAGGGGGTCGAGCGGGTGCTGGGGGCGCTGCGTTCCGCCGGGATACCCGCGGTCTCCTACGAGGATTTCACCGAGGATGCCCAGGCGGAGTTCCGGGAGGGGCGGATCCGGGCGGCGGTGGGGATCTCCCACGGGGGGAATCCCCTGGTACGGGGGATCGACCTTCCGGAGGCGGTGCGGTACGCGGTCTTCATCGGCGTCCCGGTGATCCTCCTTCCGGTTGAGGTCACCTCCCTCACCCCGGGAAGGCTCCTTGGGCTCTTGCTCGCCCTGCGGCCGGTGCTCCCCCGGGAGGAGGCCGAGCGTGATCTGGATTACTTGCGCCGCTACCTCGCCCTCAGGGAGGAGGACCTCCCCCGCTACCCCCGGGTAAGGGAAAGGCTCGGGGCGATCGCCGAGCGCCTCCGGGAAGTGCTCGGGGACGAGGAGGCGCTGCGGAAGCTAGGGGAATCGGGAAGCGTCTCCTTACGCGTGCGCGATGGGGAGAGGTATTTCGCCGTGGCCGATGCCGCGAGCTACCTCCAGGCCTCCGGGAGGACCTCGAGGCTTTCCCCGTGGGGGCTCACCCGGGGGCTTTCGGTGCTTCTCTGGTGGGACGAAGCCGCCTTCCGGGGCCTGAGGCGCCGCCTCTTCGCCTTCACCGCCCAGGAGATCGAGTTCCGTCCCCTCCCCTCCGTCGATATCTCGGCGGTCCTCCACGAGATCGAACGCGACCGGGAGAGGCTGAGGGAACTCCGCCGGGGCGTACCGCCCGAGGGCGTGGGGGAACTCCTCCGCACCTCCCTCTTCATCGTGGAGTCGCCCAACAAGGCCCGCACCATCGCTTCCTTCTTCGGCCGCCCCCAGCGACGCATCGTCAACGGGATCCCGGCCCACGAGGTGACCACCGGAGATCGGCTCCTCCTCATCGCCGCCACCCTGGGACACCTCACGGACCTCGTGGAGGAAGGAGGGATATACGGGGTCCTGGAGTTGGACGGCAGGTTCGTGCCGGTTTACGGTCCCATCAGGGTGTGCCGGCGTTGTAACGAGCAGACCACCCATCCCAGGTGTCCCCGCTGCGGCGGGGTCCCCGACCTGGACAAATCCGCGACCGTCGCGGGGCTCCGGGCCCTGGCCCTGGAGGTGGACGAGGTGTTGGTGGGGACCGATCCGGATTCCGAGGGGGAGAAGATCGCCTGGGATGTGTACCTGGCCCTCAGGCCGTTCAACGCGGGAATTAAACGGGTGGAGTTCCACGAGGTGACCCCCAGGGCCATCCGGGATGCCCTCAGCTCCCCCAGGGGGATCCATGAGCCCCTGGTCCGGGCCCAGATAGTGCGTCGGGTGGCCGACCGTTGGGTGGGCTTCTCGCTATCGCAACACCTCCAGGCACGCTTCGGGTCCCGGAACCTCTCCGCCGGCAGGGTCCAGACACCGGTCCTTGGGTGGGTGATCGCCCGGGAGGAGGAGAGGCGCCGGAGGAAGGGCCTCGTCATCGCCTCCCTGGACGGGGTGGAGGTGCGCTTCGAGCTCGATGACCCCCGGGCAGCGCGGGAGCTCTTTAAGACGCTGTCCGGGGCCCGGGTGGAGCGCGTGCGTGAGACGCGGGAGGAGCTTTCCCCACCGCCCCCCTTCACCACCGGCGTCCTCCTGGTGGAAGCGTCCCGAGAGCTCCGGCTCCCCCCGGGGAAGACGATGTCCCTGGCACAGGCCCTCTTCGAGGCGGGGCTCATCACCTACCACCGCACCGACTCCCCCCGGGTCTCCGATGCGGGGATCTCCCTCGCCAGGCGCGTCATCGCCGAGGCCTTCGGCGAGGAATATTTCAGGCCCCGGAGGTTCGGCGAGGGCGGGGCCCACGAGTGCATCC
>JALVLL010000267.1 GCA_027027485.1 Candidatus Bipolaricaulota bacterium
ATCGAAAACCTTCGGGATGTGTCCCGCCCTGAGGGGTGGGGGGATGAGTGGCCCCCGCCCCCGGCGCCGGGGCGGAAGGTGCTATCTGGGGGGAGGGAATACGAGGTGGAGGCGTTGATCCGGGCGAGCTTTTCGCTTCCGGGGACCAAGGCCGGGGTGTACGCGGGGTGTCTCCGGGCCCTCATGGAGGATTTCCTGCGCTACATCGGGGATCCGGATTATGTGATGCGCGTTACGTTGGAGGATGGGATCGAGAGCTTGAAGGTGGCCCTGGCCGCCACCCAAGACGCCCTCCGGGCATGAAGCGCGACCTCACTTCCCCCCGGGTCATTCGGGAGATCCTCTCCCGTTACGGGATCCAGCTGAAGAAGGGACTCGGGCAGCATTTCCTCGCCGATGGAAACGTCCTTCGGAAGATCATCTCCGCCATTGACCCCCAAGGGAGCGAGATCGCGGTGGAAGTTGGGGCGGGGATCGGGACGTTGACGTGTGCCCTTGCGCCTCGGGTGGGGAAGCTTTACGCTGTGGAGCTCGACCGCCGTCTCATCCCGATACTCCGGGAAAACTGCGCTTCTTATCGGAACGTGGAGGTGGTGCACGGCGATTTCCTGGGGATGTGCCTTGAAGAGTTCGGGGAAGGGTTGCTCGTGGTGGGGAACCTCCCCTACGAGATCACGAGCGGGGTGTTTCTTAAGCTGATCCGGGAAAGGCATTGTGTGGAGCGGGGCTGTTTCCTCGTGCAGTGGGAAGTAGCACGGAAGCTCGTGGCCCCGCCGGGGCGGGAGCGGTCCCGCTTGGGAGTCCATCTTTCAGCCTACTTCGATATCGAGGTCGGGTTCCGGGTATCACGGAACTGCTTCTATCCCCCGCCGGAGGTGGACGGCGGATTCGTGGTGTTGAGAAAGCTTCCCTCGCCCAGGATCTCCGCCCCGCCGGAGGCGTTCGAGGAGGCCCTGAGGGTTCTCTTTTCGGCGCGGAGGAAGACCCTGCGGCGGGTGCTTTCCGACCGGTTCGGAAAGGAAGTCGCTGAAAGGCTCCTAGATGAGCTCGGCCTCGACCCCAGGGCCCGGGCCGAGTCCCTGGCCCTGGAGGACCTGGACCGCATCGCCCACTGGCTCCACCGCCGCGGCCTGGTTTGATGGTGCCTCCCGGAGTTGATCGGCTGGGTGGGTTTCCCTATAATGGTGTAACGGTTTCCGAAAACGGTTTCCGAAAATGAGGAGGGCGACCATCAGGGATGTCGCGGCGTTGGCCGGTGTTTCCCCGAGCACCGTTTCCCGGGTCCTGAACGGTAAAGATGTCGGACACATGCGCCCCGAGACCAAGGAGCGGGTGCTCGCCGCCATAAAAGCCCTGGATTACACCCCCGCCAAGGCCGCCCGCATCCTCCGGAAAAGGAAGACCGGCGTCGTGGCCATCCTCCTCCCCGATATCTCCAACCCCTTCTTCTCCCTCCTCGCCCGGGGGGTAGCCTCGGTGGCGTTCGAACAGGGCATCTCCACCCTGATATGCGACTCCGACAACTCCCAGGAAAAGGAGAACGCTTTTTGGGACATCCTCCTCTCGGAAGGAGTGGACGGGATCATCTTCGTCCCCGTGGGGGAGCCCCATGTGGCGAAGCTACAGAAGCTATTGCGCCGCGGTGTGAGCATCGTGGTGGCCGACCGCAGGCTTGACGGTTATCCGGTGGTGGAGGCGGACAACCGCGGAGGCAGCTTCGCTTTGGCCGAGGCCCTCATCGCCCGCGGATACCGTGAGTTCGCTTATATCGCGGGCCCCGAAGGGGTGAGCACCGCCGATGACCGCCTCGCGGGCTTCCTCCAGGCCCTCGAGGAACACGGGCTCTCCCCTTCGGTGGTGCGTCGCGGTGACTTCACGTATCACAGTGGCTACTCCCTCGCCCGGGAGATCCTCGCCCAGCATCGTGAGGTGGAGGCCATCGTGGCGGGGAACGATCTCATGGCCATCGGGGCCCTTCGGGCTGCAGAGGACATGGGCATTGACGTCCCCGGCTCGGTGGGCGTCGCGGGCTTCGACCACGTTTTCCCCGCGGAGCTCGTCCGTCCTCGCCTCACCACCGTGGCCGTGCCCGCCTACGAGATGGGAAGGGAGGCGATGGGGCTGCTCGCTGCGGGCACCGAGGGCTCCGGGAGGAAGGTGCTGCCGGTGGAACCCATCTTGGGGGAATCGACCCCGCCGAGGAGGTGATAAGCCGGGAGGCGAAAACCTGTACCACCAAAATCTCGAGGAGGTGAAGGCGTATGAAGAAGCTATTGGCGGTACTTGGGGTGTTGGTCCTTGTGACGGCGGCGGTTTGGGCCGGGAAGCCCACCATCGCGGTCTTCATCTCCACCCTGAAGAACCCCTACTTTGTCACCCTGGCGGAGGGCGCCAAGGCCGCGGGCGAGAAGTTCGGTGCCGAGGTGGTGATCTATGACGCCCAGGACGACGCGGCCCTGCAGCTTTCCCAGGTGGAGGACGCCATCGCGGCCGGAGTGGATGCCATCTGCATCAACCCCGTACATACTGAGGCCCTGATCCCCGCGGTGGAGAAGGCAAACGAGGCCGGGATCCCGGTGTTCTCCGTGGACCGGGACGTGCTGGGAGGCGAGCGCGTCTGCTACATCGGGACGAGCAACGTCCTGGCCGCTGAACAGGGCGCTGCCACCCTGATCAGGTACCTAGCCCTGGCCAAGCGGGATCTCCCCTGGCGCATCGTGATCCTGGAAGGAATCCCCGGCGCTTCCGCCGCGGTGGAGCGTGAGGAGGGGTTCAAGAACGTGTTCAAGCCCCTGATCGCGGGCGGGGCCATCGAGATAGTGGCCGACCTCGCGGCTGACTTCGACCGTGCCAAGGGGTACCAGGTGATGTCTGATATCCTGTCAACTACCACTGACATCGACGCCGTAATCGCGGCCAACGACGAGATGATCCTGGGGGCCCTGGAGGCCATCAAGGCCGCGGGCCTGAAGGTGGGCTTCCCCGATGGGATCCTCCTCATGGGGTTCGACGCCATCGATGACGCCGTGGCCGCGGTGAAGGCCGGGGAGCTGGTCGGGACCGTGGCTCAGGCCCCTTACATCCAGGGCTACTGGGGCGTTGAGGCCGCGTATCGGTATCTCGTGGAAGGCTGGCGGCCGCCGAAGGGCACCCCTGTCTACAAGCCGACCGGCGCCCTCTTCATCCCGACCCCTGTAGCGGTGGTGACCGCCGAGAACGTGGATCAGGTGGCCCAGATCACCCGCACGCCGCCGCCCCTTCCCGGGACGAAGTAATAGGGTAGCAGGGGCTTTCCGGGCCCGGCGGGTTGGCCTGCCGGGCCCTTTAGTTTTAACCTCGGATCTGGAGGATGGAGCCTAAAGCCTGGCTTAGACGCATAAATCGGAACCGGGTCCTTTTCCCCCTGGGGGCCCTGGTCCTTTTGGTGATCGTGGCCTCGTCCCTTTCCCGGCATTTCCTCACCCCCATGAACATCAAAAACGTCCTCTCCCAGGTCTCCATCATCGCCATCCTCGCCGCCGGGGAAGCGTGCGTGATCCTCACCGGGGGGATCGACCTCTCCGTGGGGGCCGTCCTCGCCATAAGCGGTTCGGTCACGGCGGTGCTTCTGAAATGGGCAGGGGTGGCGATGCCGTTGGCCATCCTGGGGGGACTGGGAGTGGGGGTCCTAGCCGGAGCGTTGAACGGCCTGATGGTGGCATGGGTGAGGATCCCTTCCTTCATCGCTACCCTGGCCATGATGGCGGTGGCCCGGGGAGGGACCCTGGTGCTCACCAACGGCCGTCCGGTGTCGGGCTTCCTCAGGAGCTTCCGTGCCATCGCGGGGTATGCCGGGCCGCTTCCCTTGCTGTTTCTCATCACCTTCGGGGTATACGTCCTCTGGCAGCTTGCCCTATCCCACACCCGCTTCGGCCGCTACGTATACGCGGTGGGAGGGAACGAGACGGGTACGCGGTTCGTGGGGGTAAACGTCCGCCGGGTGAAGCTCCTTGTGTTCATCCTGGCGGGGTTCTGTGCCGCCATCGGGGGCATCATGTTGGACGCCCGCCTGAACGCCGCCTATCCCACCGCAGGGGAAGGGTACGAGCTCGACGCCATCGCCGCCGCGGTGCTCGGGGGCGTGAGCCTGAGCGGCGGGGTGGGGTCGCTTGTGGGCACCTTCTTCGGGGCGCTGGTGATGACGGTTCTGGGGAACATCCTGAACCTCCTCAAGGTGGGCGCTTTCTACCAGTACATCGCCAAGGGGCTGATCCTGGCCGTGGCCGCCATCTCGCTTTCCCGTGGGGTCAAGTTCGCCAAGTGAAGGAGGTGGGATGAAGAAGAAAGGGATTCTCAACGACCGTCTGAGCTGGATCATCGCCCGGTTGGGACATGGAGATCGAATCGTCGTCGCCGACTGCGGCCTTCCCATACCCGATGGTGTGGTACGCGTCGACATCTCCCTCGTGCCGGGGACCCCGTCTTTTCAGGATGTGGTGGGGGCCTTGGCCCAGGAGATAAAGGTCCAGAAGTTAATCGTCGCCACGGAAATGGAGACGCACAACCCCCGTAACCTGGAGTTCCTGCGGAGGTCGTTCCCCGGGATCCCGCTGGAGACGGTGAGTCACGAGGAGTTCAAGGAGCTCGTCCGGAAAGCGAGGGCGGTGATCCGTACCGGCGAGGCGACCCCCTATGCCAACGTTATCCTCGAGGCCGGGGTGATCTTCTGATGAGCGAAGAAAACGGGAAGCGACCCTGGGTGGAAATGCGGGGCATCCACAAGTGGTTCGGGGGCGTCCACGCCCTCAAGGGCGTGGACTTCCACGTCTGTCGCGGTGAGGTGGTGGGGCTGATCGGCGACAACGGAGCGGGCAAATCCACCCTCATCAAGATCCTCTCGGGGGTTTTCCCGCCCGATAAGGGCGAGATCCTGATTGAGGGGAAGAGGGTTCGCTTCCGTAGCCCCAGGGACGCCAAGGAGCACGGGATCGAGACCGTCTACCAGGAGCTCGCCCTGGTGGACAACCTGGATGTCCCGGGGAACATCTTCCTGGGGCGGGAACCGGCGTTGGTAGGAGGAAGGAGCCTCCTGGCCTTGCTGCACAAGGGCCGCATGATGAGAGAGGCGCGGGCGTTGCTCGAGCGCCTGAAGGTGAACATAGGCGATCTCACCGCCCTCGCGGGGGAGCTTTCCGGGGGCCAACGTCAAACGATTGCCATCGCCCGGGCCCTTTACACCGAGCCCAAGCTCCTCATCATGGACGAGCCCACGGCGGCCCTGGCGGTCCAGGAGACCCGGAAGGTCCTTGACCTCGTGAGGAAGCTCAAGGAAAGGGACATCGGCATCGTCTTCATCAGCCATACCCTCCAGGAGGTGTTCGCCGTGGCCGACCGGATCGTGATCCTCCGCAAGGGCGAGAAGGTCGGGGACTTCCCGGCGGCGGAGCTCGCCATCGATGACGCCGTGAAGCTCATGGTGGGAGGGGAGGAATCTCCGACGCGATGAACCGGGCTATAGCTCGATCAAAAACCGTATGTCTTGAGCTCAACGGAGAACGTCTCGATGGGTTCCTCCTCCCAGGGCCGTCGGTAAGCGAAGGAGAGCGTTCCCTTGCCGGGAGCTTCGACGAGGTAGCGGAAGCAGAAAATGTCCCCTCCGCCCGCGAGGTCCGTGAGGGGCACGTATTCAACCCCTTCGATCGGCTTCAGGAACCCGGGGACCTCCACCGGCTCCCAGCTGTAACCCGTGGTGGGATTACCGGGGAGGACCACCATGAGCTTATCCCCTCGCTTCAGTACTAGCGTCTCGCCGGAGTCCCCCTTTTCCACGAGGCGGTAAACGGCGAGGGAAATCCCGCATACTGAAGCCTCGGCGTATCCTCTTCCGGTGGGGTGTTCGCCCGGGGGAAGGAGCTCTAGCTCCGCCCGGAAGGTGCCAACGGAGGTTTCCACTACCGCGGTGTATCGGCCGGGTGGGACGGGATTTCCGGATGGATCGCGAAGATCCCAACGGCCCACCCACTTTTTCACGGGCACCGGGTAGTCGTAAGAACGGTCGGTGAAAACCGGTACCTTTTCCTCGTTCAGGACCTCGAAGGCTTTCACCAGTATATCGCCGCACATGCACGGGCATGGACCGGTCCTTTCGATCTCCAGGGCGATCTTTTCCCCGATGGAGAAATGCAGGATGCCTATCGAAACCTCCACCGTCTCCCCCGCCCTCGCCACCGCCTCCACGCTTGTCTGGGCCAGCGCCAGGGCCTGGATCCCGATCATGAGGATCGCCGTCTTCATCAAAACCGTTCGCATTACATCACCTCCTCTAAGGTTACATCGCCGATGGGGAATCGGTTCCCGGGGAGGCACGGTCCCGGGGAAGGCTAAAATGTCGTTCGCGGATGGAGCTCAAAGTGGGGTGCTGCGGGTGGAATTATCTGCGGGGAGAGGACGTCGGGGAGACCGAATGGCGCGCCAGATATCCCCACAAGCTCGCCCTCTACGCCGCCCATTTAGAGCTCGTGGAGGTTAACTCCACCTTCTACAGGCTCCCCAAACCGTCCACCGCCGAAAAGTGGCGTGAGCTCGTGGATTCCGTTGATCCGGACTTCGAGTTCACCGTGAAGGCGTATCGGGGGCTCACCCACGAGGCGAGGTTCCGGGGGCAGGCCGCGCGGGAAGGCTTCGCGGGGACCCTCGGGATCGCCAGGGCCCTCCGGGCCAGGGTCGTGCTGATCCAGACCCCTGCCTCCTTCGGCCCCACCCCGGATAACATCGCCGCGCTGGAGGAGTTCCTCGCTGGCTTCGGCGGACACGGGTTCACCCTGGTGTGGGAGCCCCGGGGGAAGTGGGAGGCGGAGCGGGG
>JALVLL010000268.1 GCA_027027485.1 Candidatus Bipolaricaulota bacterium
ATCCTGGAGGGCGATCCCCACGCGGTGCTCGAGGGGATGGCCATCGCCGCCTACGCGGTAGGGGCAGAAAAGGGGTACGTCTACGTGCGGGCCGAATACCCCTTGGCGGTGAAGCGCGTGGAGCGCGCCATCTCCCAGGCCCGCCGCTACGGCCTTTTGGGAGAAAACATCCTCGAGACTGGTTTCTCCTTCGACGTGGAGATCCGGGTGGGGGCGGGGGCCTTTGTGTGTGGCGAAGAGACGGCCCTCATCGCCTCCATCGAGGGCCGGCGCGGGGAACCCAGGCCCCGACCGCCTTACCCTGCTCAACGGGGCCTCTTCGGCAAACCCACCCTCATCAACAACGTAGAGACCTTCGCCAACATCCGCCACATCATCCTCAACGGGGCCGAATGGTTCGCTTCCATCGGGACTGAAAAGAGCAAGGGCACCAAGGTCTTCGCCCTCTCCGGCCAGATCAGAAACACCGGGCTCGTGGAGGTACCCATGGGGATAACCCTCCGGGAGCTCATCTACGAGATCGGCGGCGGGGCGCCCAACGGGAGGAGGATCAAAGCGATCCAGATCGGCGGGCCCTCCGGGGGGTGCCTTCCGGAGTCCCTGTTCCACCTCCCCGTGGACTACGAGTCCCTCACCGAGCACGGGGCCATCATGGGCTCGGGCGGGATCGTGGTCCTCGATGAGTCGGCCTGCATGGTGAACGTGGCCAAGTTCTTCCTGGAGTTCACCTCCGAGGAGTCCTGTGGCAAGTGCACCCCGTGCCGGGCGGGAACGAGTCTCATGCTCGACATCATGGAGCGGATAGTGAAGGGGGAAGGGACCGAGGAGGACCTCGAGAAGCTCGAAGAGCTCGGTGAGGCAATAAAGGCGGCCTCCCTCTGCGGCCTCGGCCGTACGGCCCCGAACCCGGTCCTCTCCAGCCTCCGCTACTTCCGGGACGAGTTCCTGGCCCACATCTGCGATAAATCCTGTCCCGCCGGGGTGTGTCCCGACCTCATCCATTACGTCGTGATCCCGGATCTTTGCCGGGCCTGCGACCGCTGCCGGCAGGTCTGCCCCACCGGGGCCGCGCAAGGCACCCCGGGCAACCCCCCATACCGGATCGAGCTTTCCCTCTGCATCAACTGCGGGGCGTGCTTCGATGCGTGCCCCTTCGGGGCCATCGAGGTGCGCCCCGGGAGAAAGGGGTGAGGAATGGAGGATAAACTGAAGCTCATCTCCAGGTATCCCCGCTCGCGGGACCATATCCTCCTCATCCTGCACGAGCTCCAGCGCCACAACCCCAGGAACTGCCTCGAGCCCGAGGACCTGAAGCTCGTGGCCGAATACCTGGGGATACCCCTTTCCCAGGTACACGACACCGTCACCTTCTATTCCATGTTCAGTCTGAAGCCCCGCGGCAAGCACGTGATCCGGGTCTGCGATTCGCCCCCCTGCCGCATGGCGGGCTCCACCTCCATCATCGCCTCCCTAAGGGAGCTCCTGGGGATAGATGTGGGCGAGACGACCCCGGACGGGCTCTTCACCCTGGAGGTGGTGCAGTGTCTCGGGGTATGTGGGGTAGCCCCGGTCATGATGGTGGATGAGGAGGTCTACGGGAACCTCACCGAGGAGAGGCTCCGGGAGATCATCGCTTCCTACAGGGAGCGTTCGGGGAAGGAGGCCGGATGAAGCTCGCGCGGGCACACGTCCTCATCGGGGTGGATGACGAGGCGCGCCTTGCGGGAGTGGACCGGGTGATCCGGGCCTTCCGGGAGGAGATCAAGGCCCTGGGCCTCGAGGACGAAGTCCAGGTGGTGGAGACCGGGCACTTAGGGGTCTCGGGCTGGGGCGTCGTGGTGGTGGTCTACCCCGAGGGGGTCTACTACGGGGGCGTCACCCCGGAGGATGCGCGGAGGATATGCCGCGAGCACCTCCTGAAGGGACGGCCGGTGGAGGAGCTGAGGCTCCCCGCCGCGGCCCCGGTGGTGCGCCCGGCGGAGGTCCTTTCCAAACAAACCAGGATCGTCCTCGCAAACTGCGGCCTCATCGACCCTGAGGACATCGAGGACTATATCGCCGCGGGAGGGTACGAGGCCCTGGAGAGGGCCCTCACCGAGATGTCCCCGGAGGAGGTGCTGGAGGAGGTGAAGCGCTCGGGGCTCCGCGGCCGGGGCGGGGCCGGCTTCCCCACCGGGCTCAAGTGGGAGGCGGTGCGGAACGCCCGGGACGACGAGAAATACGTCCTCTGCAACGCCGACGAAGGTGAGCCCGGCACTTTCAAGGACCGCCTGATCCTGGAGGGCGATCCCCACAAGC
>JALVLL010000269.1 GCA_027027485.1 Candidatus Bipolaricaulota bacterium
ATGGAGGGGATATATGTCTTCCCCCTTCCTCCCGGCGCGGTGGTACAGGGGTTCGCCCTGTGGGTGGATGGGGAGCCGGTGGCGGGGGAGGTACTCCCCGCGGATGAGGCGCGGGAGATCTACCTCGATTACCTTCGCAGACACCGGGATCCGGCGCTCCTCGAATACATCGGAAGGGACACCTTCCGCGCCCGGGTGTTTCCCATCCCGCCGGGGGGAAAGCGCCGCATCAAGCTGGAGTACGTCCAGGTGCTCTCCCCTACCGCCGGGGTATACCGCTACAGCTACCCCCTGGACACCGAGCGCTTCTCCGCCTCTCCCCTGGAGGACGTGGTGATCGAGGTCTCCATCGCCGCCGATGCCCCCCTGGGAGCCATCTACTCGCCCAGCCACCGGATCTCGGTGGTGCGCGAAGACCCCGACAGGGCGACGGTGCGCTACGAGGAGAAGGACGTGCTTCCCGATCGCGATTTCGTCCTCTACTACGCCATCGGAACCCCGGGCGAAGCCCACGCCTCGCTCCTTGCCCATCGAACCGGGGACGAGGACGGGTTCTTCCTCTTCATCCTCACGCCCCCCTACGGCGACTACACCCCCATCCCCAAGGACATAGTTCTTGTCATCGACCGCTCGGGCTCCATGGAGGGGGACAAGATCGCCCAGGCCAAGGCGGCGACCCTGTACATCCTGGACCACCTCAATCCCGGGGACCGCTTCGGCATCGTCGTGTTCAACGATATGGTCCAAACCCTCACCGAGGAGCTGGAGCGAGTCACCCCGGAACGGATCTCTCGGGCCAAGGCGGAGGTGGGGCGCCTCTTCGCCGATGGGGGGACGAACATCCACGACGCGCTCCGGGCCGCTCTGGACTGGATCAAAGGCTCCGACCGCCCCTCTTACGTGATCTTCCTCACCGATGGCCTCCCCACCGCCGGCATCACCGACGAGGAAGAGATCATCCGCTCCGTGACCGCGGCCAACGGGGGGAAGGCCCGGCTCTTCGTCTTCGGGGTGGGATACGACGTGAACACCTATCTCCTGGACAAGCTCGCCCAGGAGAACCGGGGGGAGCCCACCTACGTGGAGCCCCACGAGAGCCTGGAGCGGACCCTCACTGCCTTCTACCGCAAGATCGCCGCCCCGGCCATGGGGGACCTCTCGCTGGAGATAACCGGGGTGGAGGCCTACGACCTCTATCCCCGGGAGCTCCCCGACCTCTTCTTCGGGTCCCAGATCACGGTGCTCGGGCGCTACCGGGGCGCGGGCGAGGCCGAGGTAGTCCTCCGGGGAAGGCGTGAGGGGAAGGAACTTATCTTCCGGTATCGGTTCCCGTTCCCGGACCGGGAGCCCGGGAACCCCTTCATCCCCAAGCTCTGGGCCGCCCGCAAGATCGGATACCTGCTCGAGCGGATAAAGCTCGAGGGCGAAAAGGAGGAGCTCGTCCAGCAGGTGATTGCCCTCGGCACCCGCTATGGCATCGCCACCCCCTACACCTCCTTCCTGGTCGCCGAGAAGGAGGAAAAGGTCGTGTCCATGCCGCCGACCTATGCCGTCCCGACCGGTGCCCTTGCGGTCCGGGCATCCAAGAGGGCTCAGGCGTTGCAGGAGACCGAAAAGGTTCTGACCCCGGAGACGGTGCGGGACGTGGGGGGCCGCACCTTCGTTTTCCGTGACGGCGTCTGGGTCGAAAGCACCTATGCCGACCAGGAGACGGTGGCGATAAAGTACATGAGCCCCGCCTACTTCGAACTGCTGGATCACGCGCCGGAGCTCGCCCCGATCCTTTCCCTGGGGGAGAAGGTGATCTTCTCGGTGGGCGAGATCTTTGTGGAGATCGGGCCGGAGGGCGCGGAGAGGCTTCCCGCGGAGGTCCTGGAGGCCCTCGGGAAGTAAGCGGGGGAGATACCCCGATCACCCCAGGAAACGGGCGAGGCGGGAGATGCCGCCCAAGGCCCGTAGGGCCTTGAGCCCCAGGGGCCAAAGATGCGGCGCTCGCCGGAGTTCTCCCAGGATCCGGGAAGGGCAGTCCATGTCTCCCACGGCGACGAGGAACTCCCCCAGCTCGGGATCCCGCAAGAGGGCGACGAGCTGATCTAGCTCCGATGGGGAAAGATCCGTGAAGATCCGGCGCATCTTAAGTCCGAACCTTATCTCCTCCCCGACCTTCCCTTCCCTTAGCCAATCGCCATACCTGTGCTGTTCTCCCCGGGCGATGAGCCGGCCGAGGATCGAGGCCGCGAGCCCCCCGTAATAGAGCCCACCCCCTGTCAGGGGCTTGGTCTGGGCCGCCGCGTCGCCCACCAGGAAGACCCGCCCCGTGAAGACGCGCGATGGAGGACCGATGGGGATGAGCCCCGTCGAGGAACGCACCACCTCGCAACGGGGGAACTCGCGCGCAAGGAGCGATCCCAGGAGCTCCCGGGCCCTCCTTCCCTGGTTGGTGGCCAGGCCCACCCGTATGACCTCCCCGGCCGGGACGGCCCAGGCGAAGAACCCCGGGGCGATGCCGGGATCGAGGAAGATCTCGGCGTGCCCCGGATAACGGGGTTTGGCCCTGATCTCCGCTTGGCATCCCACGAGGATCTCCCGGGGCCGCGGCAGGCCGGCATACCGGGCCACCGTGCTCACGGGCCCGTCGGCCCCCACTATCAACCCCGCCCTGAAGGGGCCCGCGGTGGTGTGGACGGTATCCCCGTCCAACCCGATGACCGATACCCCTTCCCGCACCTCGACGCCGGCCTCCCGAGCTTTCCGGCGCAGGAACACGTCCAGCCGCTTCCTGTCGATAACCACGGCCTTGGGAACGGGGGCCGTCAGGATGGCCTCGGCCCCCAGGGGCCCATGTACCACCACGCCCTTCAGTTCCTCGAGGACTAATTCATCCAGTATCCCCAGGACCATCTTCGCGGTGGTGGAGATGATCCCGGCGCAACGCAAGGGCGCCTGAGGGGAGCGTTCGAAAAGGACCGTCTTCACGCCCTTCGAGGCCAACTCCCAGGCCACGCGGGAGCCCGCGGGCCCTCCCCCGACAACCGCCACATCGAATCCCTTCACGTCCAGATCCTAACCGAAGCACTCCGTGTCCACATGCGTACGCGAATTGAAACCCGGTCGGTGGCTCTCTTAAACTGGAAAAAGGTCCCCGAGGAAATTCCACCTCGAGCCGGGAAGCGGAAGGGGGTCCGGAGTTGCTATCCCTGTGGGGCGTTTTCGTGGCTTCGGCCGCTGCGGTGGTGGTGGCCGGGTATAAGCTCGGGAAGTACGGCGACGAGATCGCCGAGGCCACCGGGATCGAGCGCGCGTGGATCGGGATGTTGCTTCTGGCCACCGTGACTTCCCTCCCGGAGCTCGCCACCACCGTGACCGCGGGGGCCATCGCCGCCCCGGAGATCGCCTTAGGAAACATCTTCGGCAGCAACCTCTTCAACATGGCCCTCATCGCCGTGATGGAGTTCGTCTCCTTCTGGGTCCTCCGCCAGCGGGACCTCCCGCCGCTCCTTTCGCACGTGGGAGGGGATCAGCTCCTCTACGCCGCGGCCGCCATCGTGCTCTCGGCCTTGGGGATCGTGGGGATAAGCTTCTCAAGCGGCCGCGAGTTCCTGGGCATGGGGCCCGTGAGCTGGATCATCTTGGTCTTCTACCCTTTGAGCGTTTGGGCCCTGTACCGGCCTCAAGGGGATGGGGAAGGTGAGCGGAATCTGAAGGATGCGGTGACGCCGTTCCTCAAGTTCGCTCTGGCGAGCGCCGTGGTGATCGTGGCGGGGATGCATCTGGCCAAATCGGGGAAGGAGATCGCAGCCCAGACCCGCCTCACCGGGACCTTCATGGGCGCCATCTTCATCGCCGCAAGCACCTCCCTCCCCGAGCTCATGTCGTGTCTCGGGGCGCTTCGGATCCGCTCCTTCGATCTTTTGGTGGGCAACCTCTTCGGCTCCAACATGTTCAACGTGTTCACCATCCCGTTTGCGGATCTCGCCTACCGGGGGGCACTCCTTCCCGCGGGGTCCCTCAACCAGGTGGTGGTGGCGGCGCTGAGCATCGTGCTCATGTCGGTGGCTGCCTTCGGGATCCAGCGTCGCTCCCGGAGACGCCTTTTGGGGATGGGTTACGAGACCTGGGGCATCGCCCTGGGGTATCTGGTGGCCGTGTACATGCTCTTCGCGCGCGGGATAGAGTTCTGATTTACCCCGAGAAGGTGAGCCGTTTCCTCGGCTACTAGGCCCTGCCGCCGCAAAGTGTTCGCATGGTCCGCGGGATCCTCATCGCTGCGTTTCTGGGGTTCGGGGCTTTGGCCCAGGAGCTGGAGATAGGGCCTTACAGCGTGAGGCTTCGGGAGGAGGGGCCCGATATCTCCCCTTTCCACGTGCTCGAGGTGAGGCTTAACGGTGAGACGGTATGGCACATCGAGGACGCCTACCTCAGGATAGATCCCCTGACCGGCAGGGATATAACCGGCGAGGGAAACCCCGATCTCGTGGTCTTTACCTATTCCGGCGGGGCCCATTGCTGCACCAGGGTCTACGTGGTGGACCTGGGGCCCGAGGTCCGGGTCTTCCAGGCGGGGATCGACTCCAACTGTGTCGGGGAGTTTCGCGACCTGGAAGGGGACTCCGTGCCTGAATACCTCACCTGCGATGACACGTTCGCTTACGCTTACTGCCCCTTCGTCTGTTCCCCTATGCCCCGGGTGATCATGAGGTACGAGCCAGGAAAGGGATACACGCCGGCGAACCACCTCTTCTCCGAGCTGGTGTTGCCCGAGAGCGAGCGGGGGCTAGAGGTCGTCGAGGAATACGGCCCCGGTGCCTTGGGCGAGTGGGACGGAACCGACAAGTGTGCGTTGTTGCACCTTGTGCTCCCCTTGTTCCTTTCGCGGCGGGTGGCGGAGGCCCGGGCCGCGCTGTGGGAGTTCTACCGCTTCCCGGACCTCGAGGATTTCTGGGAGGAGATCGTCCTCCATATAGGCCACGATCCCTACTTCCCCGGGACGATCGGGATCCGGGACTCCGGGGACTGAGGCCCCAGGGCTTGCCCCCAGGGCCCGGGCGTACGAAGATCACCCGTCCGAAACGGAGGTGATTTTCATGCGCCCTTTGGTCGCTGTAGCCCTTCTTGCCTTGTGCCTTATGGGGAGCGCGGCTGACGTGAAGGTGGCGGTGAGCATCCCGCCCCTTGCCGATTTCGTGCGCGAGGTGGGGGGCGAGCGGGTGGAGGTGGAGCTCCTCGTCCCTCCGGGTGCCGATCCCCACACCTACGAGATCCGTCCCGCCCAAATGAGGTTCCTGGCCGAGGCCAGGCTCCTTTTCGTGGTCGGGCTTGGGCTCGAGTGGTGGCTCGAGGACGTGGTCTCGGCCTCCGGGAACCCTGAGCTGGAGGTGGTGGTGACCTCGAGTGGCGTCGGGGCCATCGACCGGGATCCCCACATCTGGCTAGATCCCTTGAACGCGGTGCTCATGGTGGCCTCGATCCGGGACGCCCTGGTGCGGGCCGACCCCGCGGGGAGGCTCCAATACGAATCGAACGCCGCCCGCTACATCCTGCGTCTTTTGGAGTTGCACGAGGAGATCGCGGGAAGGATTTCCCGCTGGAAGCACCGGGAGTTCGTGGCCCTGCACGGGGCATGGGTCTACTTCGCCCGCCGCTACGGCCTCGAACAGCTCGCGGTGATTGTCACCACCCCGGGACAGGAGCCCTCGGCCCGGGAGGTAGCGAGGATTATCGAGCTCATGCGCTCCCGCGGCGTCAGGGCCGTCTTCGCTGAGGTCCAGCACCCCACCCGGATCGCCGAGGCGGTGGCCCGGGAGGCCGGGGCCTCGTTGGTCCTCCTCGATCCCCTGGGGGGCGTCCCCGGGCGGGAGGATTACATCTCCCTCATGCGCTACAACCTCGAGCGCATGGAGGAGGCACTGGGATGAAGGCCCTGGTTTCCCTCCGGGACGTGTGGGTGGAGGTCGGGGGGCATACCGTCCTCGAGGCGGTCACCATGGAGGTGGGCGAGGGCGAGTTCGTGAGCGTGGTGGGGCCGAACGGGGCCGGTAAAACAACGCTCCTCAAGACGATCCTCGGCCTCATAAGGCCGAGCCGCGGCGAGGTGCGGGTATTCGGGAAGCCCCCTTGGGAGCTTTCCCGGAAAGAAAGAGCCCGGATCGGCTACCTCCCCCAGATCCAGGAGATTGATCCGTCCTTCCCCCTGCGGGCCATGGACGTGGTCCTCACGGGCCTCTACGGGGTCCTCGGGTATGTACGCCGGCCCTCCAAGCGGGAGCGGGAGGCGGCCCTGGAGGCCATGGAGCTCGTGGGGGTGAGGGATCTCGCCGACCGCCCCATCGGGGAGCTTTCGGGGGGGCAAAGGCAACGGGTCTTCCTCGCCCGGGCATTGGTGGGGAGACCGGAGCTCCTCCTTTTGGACGAGCCCACTACCGGGGTCGATCCCGCGGCGAGTGAGGATTTCTACGGGCTCCTGCGGCGCATCCAGGAAGGGGGCGTCACCATCCTCATGGTGACCCACGACGTGGGGGTGGTCTCCCGATACGTGGACAAGGTGGCGTGCATCAACAGGTCGCTTGTCGTCCACGGCCGCCCGGAGGAGGTCCTCACGGACGAGGCCCTGGCGGAGATGTACGGGTGCTCCGCGCTCTTCTTCCACCACGGACGCGCCCCCCACATGGTGGTCCGCTTCCACAGGAAGGAAGGGAAGTGAGCTTCCTGGCTTACGCCTTCATGCAGCGGGCCCTCATCGCCGGGGCCCTCATCGGGGCCACCGCCGGGGCGGTGGGGGTGTATGT
>JALVLL010000270.1 GCA_027027485.1 Candidatus Bipolaricaulota bacterium
GTATATCGCCGTGGTCATCGGGGGGATCCTCTCGGGGATCGCGGGGGCCTCCCTCTCCATCGCCCTCCTCAACGTGTTCCAACAGAACATGACCAACGGGATGGGGTTCATCGCCGTGGCGTTGGTGTACTTCGGCGGCTGGCGGCCCCTCGGGGTACTGGCGGGAGCGATGCTCTTCAGCACCGTGAACGCGATCCAGGTATGGCTTCAGGTACAGGGGGTGAAGATCCCCTCGGACTTCGCCCTGATGATGCCCTACGTGATCACCGTCCTCGTCCTCGCCTCCATGGCCCGGCGCCGGATACACGCCCCCGCGGCGTTGAACAAGCCCTTCGAGCGGGGAGGGGAGTGAGGAGGTGGTGGATCGGAGGAGACGTCTCGATGCTTAAAAATCCCAAGGAGGTGTCGTACCGATGAGGAAACTCGGGACTTTGGCGGTACTTTCGGCATTGGTGGGTATCGTGGCCCTCGGGGCCCCGTTCCGGGTGGCGGTGATCCTCCCCAGCACCATCAACGACTTCGCTTGGAGCCAGAGCATGTACGATGCCCTGGTGGCGATACAGAAGGAAATGGGGGAGGAGAACTTCCAGTTCGTCTACTCCGAGAACATGTACGTGATCGCCGACGCCGCGGCGGCGATCAGGGACTACGCCGCCCAAGGCTATGACCTCATCATCGCCCACGGCTCTCAGTACGGGAGCTCCCTGGTGGATATCGCCCCCGATTTCCCCGAAACGAGCTTCGTCTGGGGATCCACCGCCCAGACCTTCACCGAGCTCGGCATCAACAACATCTTCGCCTATGCCCCCCACGCCGAGGAGGGGGGATACGTGAACGGGGTGATCGCCGCGCTCCTTACCAAGACGGGCATCATCGGCGGGATCGGCCCCATAAAGACAGGGGACGCCAAGCGCTACGCCGCGGGATTCGAGAAGGGCGTCAAGGATACCAACCCCGATGCCCAGGTCAACTACACCTTCATCGGCTCCTACAGCGACGTGGCTCTGGCCTCTGAGGCCGCCCGGACCTTCATCAACGCCGGCGCCGATGTCCTCACCGGGACCGCGCAGATGACGGTGGGCGCCATCTCCGTGGCCAAAGAGAAAGGGGTTTTCTGGCTGGGGTACGATGTGGACCAGTCCCCCCTCGCCCCGGAGACGGTGGTGGCCAGCATCGTGGTGGACTGGACCGTGGCGCTGAAGCCCATCATCGCCATGATCCAGAAGGGAAAGTACGGTGGTGAGATCCTGCCCCTCACCTTTGCCAACGGGGGTCTGAAGCTCGCCTTCAACGACGCGGCCCTGGAGGGGAAGCTCTCGCCCGCGGAGATCATCGAGCTCAAGGCCCTGGTGTGGAACACGCTTGCCAAGATCGTGAAGGGCGAGATCACCATCGAGGTGGAGTAAAAGGGTCCCCGGGGGGCCGGTTGTCCGGCCCCCCTTTTCGCCATGCGGGTGGCGGTGGAACGGGTGGAGATGCGGGGGATCGTGAAGCGGTTCCCCGGGGTGGTGGCCAACGACCACGTGGATTTCGAGGTTCGGGCCGGGGAGATCCATGCCCTGTTGGGGGAAAACGGCGCCGGTAAGTCCACCCTGATGAAGATCCTCTACGGCATGTACCGGCCCGATGGGGGCGAGATCCTCATAGACGGGGAAAGGGTGGAGTTCCGCTCCCCCCTGGAGGCCATCCGGCGGGGGATCGGCATGGTCCACCAGCACTTCATGTTGGTGGAGCCCTTCACCGTGGCGGAGAACGTGGCCCTGGGCCTCCCCTCGTCCCGACGGATCGTGACGGACCTCGACCGGGTATCGGCCCGGATCCGGGAGCTCGCGGGGCTTTATGGGTTCAGGGTGGATCCCGAGGCCTATGTATGGCAGCTTTCCGTGGGGGAGCAGCAACGGGTGGAGATCCTGAAGGTCCTGTATCGCGGGGCCTCGGTCCTCATCCTCGACGAGCCCACCGCGGTCCTCACCCCCCAGGAGGTGGAGGGGCTTTTCCGGACGCTCAGGCGTATGCGGGAGGAGGGGCACGCCATCGTGTTCATAAGCCACAAGCTCAACGAGGTCCTCTCTATCTCCGACCGGATCACGGTGCTGCGGGCGGGCAAAGTGGTGGGGACGGTGCCCACGCGGGAGGCCACCAAGGAGGACCTCGCCCGGATGATGGTGGGACGGGAGGTGGTCTTCCGCCTGGAGCGGCCGGAGGTGGAGCCCGGGGAGGTGATGTTGGAGCTCCGGGATCTCTGGGCCATGGGGGAC
>JALVLL010000271.1 GCA_027027485.1 Candidatus Bipolaricaulota bacterium
CGACGGGGGGAGGATAGACCGCCTGCCGTTCTTCCGGAGGGCGCGCCTCGGGCTCCAATACCTCCCCCAGGAACCTTCGATCTTCTCCCGCACCACGGTGGAGGGGAACCTGAGGCTCGCCCTGGAAGGTATCGGGCGTAGCTGGGATGGAACCGTGGATCTCATCCTCGATGAGCTCGGGCTACGGGGGCTTCTGCGTCGACCGGCCCATGCCCTCTCCGCCGGGGAGAGGCGCCGGGTGGAGATAGCTAGGGCCCTGGTGACCTCACCCAGGTTCCTCCTCCTGGACGAGCCCTTCACCGGGGTGGATCCCCTGACGATCTCGGAGCTCCAGGGGCTTTTGGGGGAGCTCGCCCGGCGGGGGATCGGCGTTGTGATCACCGACCACAACGTGCGCGACGCCCTCAGGATCACTTCCTTCGCCTACCTCATCCACGAGGGGAAGATCATCGCCCAGGGGACCCCCGGGGAACTCATCGAGGACCCCCTGGCCCGGGCCCACTACCTCGGCGCCGATTTCCGCTTGTGAAGACCGACAACGGGGGATGCCATTGTGAGTTTCGGGAATTTATAGGGTCAATCCAGAAGAGGAATCACGGGGTGCGGTGGGCGCGGCGCACGGTGAGGACCCGCCCCTCTTGCCCCGTGACCACGATCTCGTCGCCCTCCTTGATCTCCTCCTCGGCGCGGGCCCGCCAGTACTCTCCCCGCACCAAGACCCAACCTTCCTTCCCCCCGGGCACGAGATCGGTCTTCGCCACACCCGTAAGCCCCACCATGGTGGTGAGGGGTTTCGGCCGGCGCCTCTGGGCCAAGAGCCCCTTGGAGACCACGAACATGAACAGGGCCGTGACCGTGCTCACCACCCCTATCACCGTCCAGCGCGAAAGCCCGATGGCCGGGCTCTGGACCTCGAAGAGGCTGAAGGAACCCAAAAGGAGGCTTATCACCCCTCCTGTGGTGAGGATGCCGTTGGTCGGGGTAAAGACATCCAACACCATCAGCAAAACCCCGAAGAGGATCAGCCCCAGCCCGGCGAGGTTTATGGGGAGGATCTGTAACCCCATCAGCGCCAAGATCAACGATATCCCCCCCAACGCGAAGCCGATCCCGATCCCCGGCGAGAGGAACTCGTAGATGAGGCCGTAGATCCCGAGGAGAAGGAGGATATAGACCAGGTTCGGGTCGGCAAGGTACGAGAGGAGCCACTCCCTGAAGGTCTTCCTGACCCACCGCACCCCGGCACCCCCGGTGTGGATAACCCGCCCGTCGGGCAGGGTCCAGCCATCCAGGGCCGAAAGCAGGGAATCCAGGTCTTTCGCCACGAGGTCGATAACCCCGAACTCTAGGGCCTCGGAGGCGGTGGCAGTGGCGGACTCCCGCACGGCCTTCTCGGCCCAGTCAGCGTTTCGGCCCCTCAGCTCGGCGATGGCGCGGATCCTGGAGACGGCGTCGTTGACCATCTTCTCGGCCATGGGGTCCCCTTCCTCGGGCGACTCCCCCCCCAGAAGCACCGGGTGGGCGGCGCCGACGCTGGTCCCGGGGGCCATGGCGGCGATATCCGCCGCGAGGAGGATGAAGGTCCCGGCCGAGGCGGCCCGTGCCCCCGGGGGGTAAACGTAGACCACCACCGGTACCCGGGAGGCGATGATCCCCTCGGCGATCTCCTTGGTGGCGGAATCCAAGCCGCCCGGGGTGTCGAGGATGATCACGAGAAGTTCCGCTCCCTCCCGCTCGGCTAGGGAGATCCCCCGCAGCACGTATTCCTGTACCGCCGGGTTTATCGATCCCTCCACCTTCAGTACGAACACCTCCCCGGCCAAGGCGAGGGAGGCCGCCACGAGGAGGATCCCCACAACACAGGCGGTTCTCATCCCACAGGGATTGTACCCCCTTCCACCGGACCTTCCCCCCGAAACCCTCCGTCCCGGGAGGGTGTATAGCAAGGTGGAGGTGAAGGAGATGAGAAGGGAACTCGGATTGCTCCTTTTGATCGTGGGGTTAGCGGCTTCCGCCGTGGCACAGAAAGCGCCCTCGCCGCTGGGGATAACGCCCGAGCCCGCGCCCGGGCTCTCGGCCTCCATCTGGCCCGAGAGGCCGCAGTACCGGGTCGGCGAGTACGCCCGGATCTACTTCTACGTCTCCCAGCCGGCCTACGTCTACATCTTCGACTTCGCCCCCGACGGGAAGGTCACACAGCTCTTCCCCAACTACTGGTCCCCCAATCCCTACGTCACCGCCGGGACC
>JALVLL010000272.1 GCA_027027485.1 Candidatus Bipolaricaulota bacterium
GCCCTGGGGCGGGACCGGGGACCGGAACTCGCCGTCGCCCGGGGGATCGCCGTGGCGGCGACCCTCCTCGGGTTCGGGCTGGTGCCTCTCTTCGCCACCTTCGGGTCGATCTACCGGGCCCACGGGGCGTTCACCGCGGCGATCACGCCGCCCCTCGCGGTGGCGCTCCTGCTCGGGATCACCTGGCGGCGGTTCGGGCGGACCGGGGCCCTCGCCACCCTGGTCGGCGGGACCGCGGCGATCGCCCTGTCCTTCGTCTTCCCGGACCTCGTGGCGCCGTTCGCCCACGGGGTCCGCCTCGAGGAGGGGGTGCGGGCCTACACCTACGTCCGGGCCCTCTTTGGCCTGGCCGTCTCCGCGGCCCTCGGGATCGAGGGCTTGAGAGAGGTGGTGATAGCCTCGGTGGGCACCGACGGCCGCGACGGCCCCACCGATGCCGCAGGGGGCATCGTGGATGGGGGGACCGCCGCGAGGATCCGCGCCGCGGGGCTCGATCCCCTGGAGCTCCTTTCCGATAACGACTCCTACCGGGCGCTTTCGGCCTCGGGCGACCTCCTGGTCACCGGCCCCACCGGGACCAACGTGGCCGACCTCGTCCTCGTCCTTGCGGCCTAGGCCTCGACCCCGAGGAGCGTCCGCAGGAGCCAGCCGATGAGGAAGGAGATCGCCGCGACCCCCAATCCGATGGCCGCCATCTCAAGAAGGGTCTTCCTGTAGGGAAGCCCCCGCACCACGGCCATGAAGAAGGTGAACGCCCCCACCACCAAAAGCCCGTCCAGAAGGCAGAGGCCCAGGGCAAGATAGGCGTTTCCCAGGATGAAGAACGGGAAGACGAGGAGTCCCACCGTCACGATATAAGCCACCCCGGTGTAGACCGCCGCCTTGGAGGGCGACTTCGCCCCTCCCTCCGATTTCGTGGAGAGGTATTCCGAGGCGGCCATGGAGAGGGCCGCCGCGATCCCGGTGATCAGGGCCACAAGGCCCACGAGCCGCGCCCGCCCCAGGGCCAAGGTGAGCCCGGCCAAAGCCCCCAGAAGCTCCACCAGGGCATCGTTTATCCCCAGGACCATCGAGCTCAGATATCCCAGGCGCTCCTCGTCGATCCCGGCCATCAGGGCCTCCTCGTGGGCCTTTTCCTCTTCCACGATGCGGCGGAGCTCGGGGATCTCCCCCGCCACCTCCAGGTAAGAGGCCTCGGCCCTCGTTTCCCCCTCCTCCATGAGCTTCATGGCGAAGGTGACCCCGAAGATCCGGGCGAGAAATAGATACCAGCGCACCCTCCAACGGTCCGGGGGAACCTCCTCGCCGGTGTATTCCTTGAGGGTCCGGTAGTGTCCGAGCTCCTCCTCGGAAAGCTTCAGGAACACCTCGCGGTTCCCACCTTCCGCCATCCGGGCGAGGCCCCGGTAGACGTGGTGCTCCGTTATCTCGTTGCGCTGGAACTCAAGGAGTTTCAGACGGACTTCCCTCTCGAGCCTTTTCCCTTCCATCCACTCTCCCAAGTTGCATCGCGATCCATGGGTGCACTATTCTGCCCCTAAGGGGGTGTACATGGCCAAGAAGGGTTTTTGGAGCGAGTTTAGGGACTTTATCACCAAAGGGAATCTCGTCGAGATCGCGGTGGCCTTCATCATGGGAGCGGCCTTCGGCGCGGTGGTGAAGTCGTTCATCAACGACGTCATCATGCCAGTGGTGGGCTACCTGATAGGCGGGGTGGATTTCTCAAACTTGTTCGCGGTGCTGACGGGAGAAAGCTACCCCTCCGCCCAGGTGGCCCGTGAGGCCGGGGCCGCGGCGATATACTACGGGGCCTTCATCAATACCTTCATCACCTTCCTCATCGTGGCCTTTGTGATGTTCCTTTTGATCAAGGCTGTGATGCGGATGAGGAAGCCCAAGGAAGTCCCTGCTCCCGCCACCAAGGAGTGCCCCTACTGCAAGATGAAGATACCCATATCCGCTACCCGCTGCCCTTACTGTACCGCCGAGCTTCCCGCTGAAGGGTAGCGGATCGTGGGAGATTGCGGCTGGTTAAGGTCTTCGCTGTCATCACGGCGGTTTCCGTAGCGAGCTCGTCCGCGGATCTGGAGCCGCTGGTATTCGACTCCGCGGCCCGGGCTGTGGGGGAAGTGGCCCGATCCCTTGGGGCTCCCGGGCGCGGGCTCCTGGAGCCGTATCCCGAAGTGGCCAGGCCCTTCCTCTGGCTCATGCGCTACCTCCCCCGGAGGTGGCGGCTCGCCCTGATCCGCTGGGGGATGTCCTTCTCGCTCGGGTATCCTGCCCCGGCTTTCGGCTCCTGGAATCCCGCCGGGATCTTCTCTTTCTATACGGAGCGCTACCCGAAGCGAACCTACGATGCCATTGTCCTCGGGGACCCGAGCGGGGGCACCGCGCATCTCGCGGCGCTCCTTGGTGCCCCGCTTCTCCCCCCCTGTTACCTCCTCGGGGCCCGGCACCGGATCGATCCCGACGACATGGACCCCTACATTTCCACCGCCCTTAAGGCCATCGCGGGGATACGGAAAGGCGAGGGGGTCGAGGTGATCGTTCATTACGACCCGGTCCACGACCGGGACCTCGTGGCGCGGGCCGCCCTCTTCCGGGTGCGGGCCACGGGGCTCCCCGCTGCCTACCGGGAGTTCATCCTGGGGCGGCTCCGCCCCGGGGGGACCATCGTGGTGGCCGAGGATTCCTATTCCTGGCCACAGATACCTCTGGCGGAGGGGATCTGGCTACAGATCGGCGGGCTAGGGGCCCTGTCCCCCGAGGGATACCTCGGGCGTTATCCCCCGCCCGGGGAGCCGGTTTGGAGGAGGGAGTCGGAGTGGGGGACCCCTGAGGGGTTCATCGAGGAGGCAGAGGACTTCGCCTCCGAACACGGCTTCCGCTTCCTGAAGCTTTCCTTCCCCCACCCGGACCGCTCTTCCCTCTTGGCCTACCGGGCGTACCGGGCCGCCGGAGCGAGGGAGGGAATGGTGATCCTCGACTGTTTCACCACCATGGACGCGAAGTTCTGTAAGGAGACCGGGATCGCTCCATTGCACCTCGTCTTCAATACCCGGGATTCCTTCGAGTTCGCCCTCGAGATCCTGGAAGATGAGCGTCCAGGGGAAGCCCTCCTTCTCCTCCACCCCAGCTACGCCGCTCCCGAGGACCTGGTCCTCCCGGACGAGTGGGAGCGGGCGTTGGGGGAACTGGGGATCGCGGTGAGGTGGCTCATAGATCCCCGCGCCTTCCCCGACGATCCCTATCTCCCCTTCCTCGCCTCGAGGAAGCTCGAGGAGCTCTCGCGGGAATACCGGCTTCCGGAGCCCCTGGGGCTTCCGGTGGGGGAGCTTCCGGGGCTCCCCTGAGCCGGAACCAAAGCCCGGTGGCCGTCCTCCCCCGCCAGGAGCACGAACTCGATCCCGTAGGCCTCCCGGAGCCGCTCCGGCGTCAACGCCTCCCCGGGGTTCCCCCGGGAGATCACCCTCCCCTCCCGCAGGAGGACGACCGTGTCGGAGTAGATCAGGGCGTTGTTCGGGTTGTGGGTGGTGACGAGGATCCCTTTCCCCTGCCGCGATAGCTCCGCCGCCAGGGAGAGCACCCGGTGCTGGTGGGCCGGATCCAGGTGGGCATCGGGCTCATCGAGGAGGACGAACTCCGCCCCCTGGGCCAGGGCCCTGGCGATGAGGACGAGCCTCATCTCCCCTCCGGAGATGTCGGTGTAGGGCCTCTCCGCGAGCCCCGAAAGCCCCACCATCCCCAGGGCCTCCAGGGCGGCCTCACGGTCCCGCTTCCCCGGGGCGGAAAACGCCCCCACGTAAGGCGCCCGGCCCATGAGCACCACCTCCAGCACGGTGTAGCCGAAGACCGGCCGGTGGATCTGGGGGACATAGGCCACGTGGAGGGCCCTCTCCCGCGGGGGCATCCCGTGGAGGCCCCTGCCCCGGAGGATGACGGTCCCGCCCGAGGGGCGGCGGAGCCCGCACATGCACTCGAGCAGGGTGGTCTTCCCCGACCCGTTCGGGCCGAGCAGCGAGAGGAGCTCGTTCCGCCGCAGTTCCAAAGAAACGCCTTTCAGGACCGGTTTCCCGGGGAGGTAGGCGTAGGTTATGTCCCGCGCCTCCAGGCTCATCTCCACCCCCCTCCCCGGGCGAGATACCTCATGAAGAGGAACAGAAACGCCGGGACCCCCACGATCCCGGTGAGGATCCCCAGGGGGATCTGGCTTTCCATGAGCGAGCGGGAGAGGGCGTCGATGATCACCATGAAGCCTGATCCCAAAGCCAGGGACGCCGGGAGCACCCGGGTATGGTCGGGCCCTACCACGGACCGGGCGGCATGGGGGGTGATGAGGCCGATCCAGCCGATGGTCCCCGCTTGGGAGACCGCCGAGGCCACGAGCATGGTCCCCGCCAAGACCATCCCCGTACGCCACTTTTTGACATCGACCCCCAGCGAAGCGGCCTCCCGCTCATCCAGCGAGAGGAGGTTTACCTTCCAGCGCAGCAGGAGGAGGAGCCCCCCGGCGACGATGCTCACCGGGAGGAGCTTCCACACATCCTCCCAGCCCGCCCCCGCCAGGCTCCCCAGGAGCCAGTAGGTGATCTCCGGGAGCACGTCCATGGGGTCGGCCAGGTACTTGACCACCCCGATGAGGGCGCTGAAGAGCGAGCCCACGAGGATCCCGGAGATGACCAGGACCAAAAGCGAGTTCCCGAACCTCCTGGCGATGGCCACGACGAGCCCCAAGGCCAGGATCCCGAAGGCGAAGGAGATCCCGTCGATATAGTGCCAGGGAACCCCGAGGAGGATCGCCACCGCCGCCCCGAAGGCGGCGCCGGAGCTCACTCCCAGGATCCTGGAGTCCACCAAGGGGTTGCGGAATATCCCCTGGAAGATGGCCCCGGCCAGGGCCAGGTCTGCCCCCACAAGCGCCGCGGCCAAGGCCCGGGGGAGACGTACCGCCAGGACCACGCCCCTGGACAGGGGATCGACCCCTCCCGGGAGGAACAAGGCCCCCATCACCTCCCTCAGGCCCAGCGGGTACCGGCCCAAAAGGAGATAGAGGAGGACAGCCCCCAGCGGGAAAAGGAAAAGGGGCCAGGCCCTGGCCGTCCTCATCCCCCGATCACCGAGACGAAGTCCTCCGGGAGCTCGTACCCGTAGAAGTCCCGGTAGAAGGACACCGCCTCGGAGGCGATGTCGATACCGAGCTCCGGATGGATCTTGGCCGCCATCCACAGAAGTCCCAGGAAGGACTCGGGGGTGGGGATGTCCCAGGGGGAGAAGACCCGCGGCATCTTGTGGACCCGGCCTCCCCTCACCGCGCTCACCGCTCCCCACAGCGGGTCACCCAGGAGATCCCCGGGCTGGACCCTACCGTAAGGGGCGATGAAGATGACCTCGGGATCCCAGGCGAGGATCTGTTCGATGTCGACGTCCTGCCAATAGCCCTTGAGCCCCGCGGTCACCGGGGTGCCCCCAGCGAGTTCGATGAGGCGGCTCTGGTACATATCGCCACTGGCTACCCGGAAGGGCCTGGTGCCCACGAAGAGGACCCGCAGGCGCCGGAGCCCGCGCTCCTCTATGGCAGAAGCTATCCGCTCCACAGCCCCCTCGAAGTAGGAGATGAGCTCCTCGGCCCTCTTTTCTTCCCCGAAGATCCTCCCCAAGAGCCTCGCTGCCCCTTTCACCCCCTCCACGTCCTCGGCGAAGAGTAGGACCACCGGGATCCCGAAACGCATGAGTTCCTGTGCGGTCTCGATGTCTATCTGGCGGCTGGCGAGGACGATGTCGGGTCTCCGGGCGAGGATCTCCTCCAGGGAGGGCTTCCTACGGGTGTATTTTTCGGGGAGATCCGGGTCGATGGAAAGGAGCGCTTTCCATGAGGGCGATCCGGGCTTGAGGCCCACATAGGTCCCGAGGACGAGCCTGTCCTGCACCCCGAGGGCATAGAGGTACAGGGTAGCGACCCCATAGAGGCTGACCACCCTCTCCACCGGGAGCGCGATGGAGACCTCCCTCCCCGCCTGATCCACCACAGAGAGCTCCCCTTGGGCGAAGGAAGCGAGGGAAAGGACAAGGGTGATCCCCACAAAAACCAGCTTCCTCATGGGTTCACCTCCCTGAGGCACCTATCCGGGAGTTCCTCGAGCCACCTTATGGCGGCCTCCACCATGCCGAGGCGGAACTCCCGTGCGCATTCGAGCAGGGGATCGCCGGCCACCTGGGATACCAAGAGCTTCTCCCGCATCCCCCGGAGCACATCCAGTTGTGCCCGGGCGAGATCCGGGATGGAACTGGGATCTAGCTTCCTCAAGAAGTAGATCTTGGCCAAAAATTCCACCCTCAGGTCCCTGAAGGCCCGTACCGGCTCGTGCAGCCACCTCAGCAACTCCCTTCTCCCTGCCTCGGTGATGTAGTAGACCCGACGGGCCCTCCCTCCGTGGGACTGGGGTTCGCCGCTGATGAGCCCCTTGTTTTCCAGGCGGGCCAGGGCGAGGTAGAGGCGGCTCGTGGCGATGTGCCAGAAGGGGCGGAGGTCGTTTTCGATCTCCTTTTTGAGCTCATACCCGTGCTTTGGCCCCAGGGAGAGGAGCCCGAGGACGGCGTATTCCACGGGGAAGGGCGCCTCGGCCATGGCCGGCCAAGGATATTCCAAGTTGGAACATCCCCGCAACCCCTCACCCCAGCGAGGCCACCG
>JALVLL010000273.1 GCA_027027485.1 Candidatus Bipolaricaulota bacterium
TCCCCCGTCATCCCCGGGGCAAAGGCCGTGACCTCAAGGCATCCCTGAAGCTCCCTGGGGACAACAGGGGTCCCATATGGGATCGGGGATATGGTGGCCTTCAAGGTCTGGCGGCCGATCACCACTGCCAGGGAGAGCTTCTCCGGCTGGAAGTTAGCCTCCGCCTGGATTTCCCATCTTTCCCCTGAGGCCAGGGCCTTGTTGGTCCTGAGCAGGGAAAAAGCCATTCCTCGCTGTAAGGCTACCTGTTGAATGGTTATGTGATTCCGGCAGAGGTTCCTGAACACGAGTTTGATCGCGGTGGTTTGGGCCTGGGTGGGGAAGGACATGGCCCCGATCAACGAGATAGCCAGCATCCCAACGGAAACGAAAACGAGCAACCTCTTCATAGTGCCCTCCTTTCAGAGATGCATTTCGCCCCTGAACTACACTAAGCCCCCCACACAAGGTTTCAGCGTGTGGATAGGAAACATGTGAAGCCCTCTCTGAGGCCCGAAAATCAGGGCTGTAGGCCTGGGATGATCACGATACGGTCGAGCTCGCGGTCGGTGCGGGCAGCATAGGGGATATAGCCCCGGGCGCGGGCCTCGAGGATGAAATCCCGTATCCGCTCCAGGTTCCTCCCCCGATACCCGGTGCCGTCGTCGACGTAATCTGTGACCAAGATGAACCTCCCGGCGCCCAGGAGCATCTCGAGGTAGGGGATCCTCCCCGCCCTCCACTCGGGATCCGTGGGCTCCGTATCCCAGTAGAAGAGATCCTCTATCCCCCAGCCGGATACGGCCCCAAGGAGCGCACCACCCCGATCGAAATCCAGTATCCGCTCGCCGTTCTGGGGGACGACCAGGAACCCGGGGGAGCGCTCCCGGGCGTAGCGCGAGAGGCGCATGACGAGATCGATCATCCGCCGCGCCGCCTCGCTTTCCTCCACTACCTCCCCCTCGGGGTTCCCGGGATCGGACCAGTACTCGAAGGCATCGATGATATCCAGGTACACCCCGCGAACCCCTGCCCCAGGATGCGATCGAGGTAGGAAAGGAGGATCCCCTGCCAGCCGGGATCCCAGTACCTCACCTTGTAATTGCCGGGCCAGTCGGGATTGGAGCGCCCGAGCCACCGAGGGGCCCCGGGATCAGGGATCCCATCGCGATCGCGGTCCCAGTCCCTCTCCCAATAGAACCGGTAATCCTCGGCCTCCCCCACTGAGAGGTAGACCAGGGGGACGATGCCGTGCCGCCTAAGCCTTCGGATCCCAGCGGGCGGGTAGGCGCCGTGGTCGGTCCCATCGAAGGAGTAATCCATCACCACGAGCCTAAAGCCCGAGGTCAAGATCTCCGGGATCCGCGCCTCCTGGAGGATGTAGAGGAACGAGCGAAGATCGTGCGGGTCTTCCCCGGCATGCAGGCAGCCGGACGCCAACGCCGCGGAAAGGAAGGCGACCGCCGTACCCAGGAGGACCTTCATCAACCTCACCCGATACCCTTTCCCCGGCGATCAGATCTTTGAAAGCCAGTGGCCGAGCTTCTCCTTCTTGGCCTTGAGGTACCGCCAGTTGTGGGGGTTGGGCTCAACCTCGATGGGGACATGCTCCACGATCTCGAGGCCGTAACCGGAAAGGCCCACCACCTTCCGGGGGTTGTTGGTGAGGAGCCTTATCTTCCTCACCCCGAGATCGGCCAGGATCTGGGCCCCGATCCCGTAATCCCGGAGATCCGGCGGGAAGCCCAGGGCCTCGTTGGCCTCCACCGTGTCCAGGCCCTTGTCCTGGAGCTCATAGGCACAGACTTTATTGGCGAGGCCGATCCCGCGGCCCTCCTGTCGCATGTAGAGGAGGACCCCCCGGCCCTCCCTCTCGATCATCTCCATGGCCTTGTGGAGCTGGTCACCACAGTCGCACCGCAGCGACCCGAAGGCATCCCCGGTGAGGCACTCCGAGTGGACCCTCACGAGGACAGGCTCGTCCCCGGAGACATCCCCCTTGACCAGCGCCACGTGCTCCTGGCCCGTCACCAGGTCCTTGTAGGAGATGATGCGGAAGTGGCCGTATCTCGTGGGAAGATCCGCCTCGGCCACCCTGCGGATGAGCTTCTCCCTGGCCTTCCGGTAGGCGATGAGGTCGGCGATGGTGATCAAGGGGAGGCCGTGCTTTCGGGCGAACTCCACAAGGTCGGGGAGCCGGGCCATGGTGCCGTCGTCCTTCATGATCTCGCAGATGACCCCCACCGGCTGGAGCCCGGCCAGGCGGCAGAGGTCCACCGCGGCCTCGGTATGTCCGGCGCGCCGCAGCACCCCGCCGTCCTTTGCCACAAGGGGGAACACGTGCCCCGGGCGCACGAAGTCCTCGGGGCCGGCCTCGGGATCCGCAAGGAGCCTTATGGTGCGGGCGCGGTCGTGGGCCGATATCCCGGTGGTCACCCCCTCCCGGGCGTCCACCGAGACGGTGAAGGCGGTCTCGTGGTGGTCCAGGGGAGGATGGACCATAGGGGGAAGCTCCAGCCGCTCGGCCCACTCCCTGGGCATGGGGACGCAGATCAGCCCCCGGGCCTCCTTCAGCATGAAGTTGATGGCCTCGGGGGTGGCGAACTGGGCGGCCATCACGAGATCCCCTTCGTTCTCGCGGTCCTCGTCGTCCACCACGATGGCCATCCGCCCCTGGCGGATGGCCTCGATGGCTTCCTCAACGCGGGAAAAGCTCATCCCCTCCTCCATCCCACGATGTACTTGGCGATGATGTCGAACTCCAGATTCACCCTATCGCCGGGGCGGCGGCGCTTCAAGTTGGTGTTCTCGAAGGTGAAGGGGACGATGGCCACGTGGAAGTATCCCTCGCCCACGTTGAAGGGGGTCAGGCTTATCCCGTCCACCGCCACCGAGCCCTTCTCCACCACTAAGGGACTGTACTCCCGGGGGTACTCGATCCTGAGGATCCTTTCGCTTCCACGCTGTGATATCGAGGCGACCCGTCCCACCGTGTCCACGTGGCCGAGCACCAGGTGCCCGCCCAGGGATTCCCCGAGCCTCAAGGAGGGCTCGAGGTTCACGGGATCCCCGGGGCGGAGGTCCCCCAGGGCCGTCCGCTCCCAGGTCTCGTGGGAGATATCGAAGCGGATCCTTCCTCCCGAGGCCTCCACCGCGGTGAGGCAGGCCCCGTTCACGGCGACGCTATCGCCGGGGGAAACGGGGAGGGAGGCGGCTATCACCAAGTAACCCCCGCCGCGCTCGAGCACCCTCCCCACTTCCCGCACGATCCCGGTGAACATCACGGAAGTTTAGCCCCGAAGGATCAATTCACAAACTGACCGTGATAAACGAGGTTTTAATCCTTGAATAGCTTAAAGCTCAGGCTAATTTGCTGCATAGCCTGAACAGAGGCCACGAACCTATTTTCCCACCGATTCCAGAATCCTGCGGATCAGCGTGGCCAAAATCGGATCTTTCTGCCCCCATCCAGCTAGGATGCGATCGAGATCCCGTTCACCTTCCAGGATGGCCTTTAGTCCTCTACCGAAAGCACGTATGACCTCGTCTCCTTTCTGGAGCAGGGATCTGGCAACCTCATTCAAGAAGTCCCGTGCTTCCGGCTTCGATTGGGTGAGAAAGTCCATCAAGGCATGGCCCAAGGACTTGATAAAAAGGCCGCGACCCTCCTCTTTCAACTCGCTCAAAAGAATGAGAATGTTGATCGCCTCCAGAACACCCATACCCTGAGTTAGGGTTTCGGGATCCCTTTCGCCCTCCAGCACCGCCAAAAGTCTTGCCGCCAGGGCACGTAACTCATGAGGCGCTTTCTTCTCGGTCTTGATAACCTGCAGGAGACGGGCTGCTGGACTTTCCATAGGGTGTTCTCCTCGAGCGGCTTCCTCGGTAAGCTGGAAGAGATCGGCGAGCGAAAGGGACTTGGTGTCAGATCTATCGCCGCCTAAGATCTCCTGCGCTTGCCGCACCAACTCCTCATCCGGTGCCTCACCCGCGGCTTTGGAAGCGCGCAAGTAATCCCGCAAAAGGGCGTCCAGGAGTTTCTTATGAGCTTCGGGCAGGGCGCGGGCGTAAGGAAGGAGGATTCGAAGGCCTTCGGCGAACTCCCGGGCCGCCTCGCCCGGTCTCCCCAAACCCAAAAGCACGGTGCCCAAAACACCCAAACTTCGGGAAAGGTCTGGCTCGTACGCCTGTGGATTTTTGTCGGCCAGCTCCTGGTAGATCTCCACCGCCTCTTCCGTGGCCTCCAAGGCCTCCTCGTGCCGGCCCAGGGCAGAGAGGGTTACTCCGAGATTAAGGAGGGTCTCGGCCCGCTCGGCCTCGTCCTCGGCCAAATCCACTCGCTTTTGGTCAACGATCGCCCGCACACCGCGCCAAAGCACGGTGCGGTTTGGTGGGGGCAAATTCACGTGCCACATCAGCGCCCACAGTTTGAACAGATCGCGCCTGTCCTCTAGAGCTTGGAAGACCTTTAGCACCCCCTCCTCAACCTGTCTGACTGCTTCCTCCACAAGAGCTGTGGATTCTTTCCTCTCCACCATGAAGCCATACAATCGGCTTAAGGTATTGACCAAAGCCTGCGGACTCAGGGGCGGCAGCGGGGACAAGGCCGCGCGAACTATATCGGGAAGGGCGGAACGCCGCGAGAGGACGAAGTCGGCCAAGGGGTCGGGCTCGATGGGGGGAACCAGGGAAGCCTCTTCCCCGCTACGGGGGAAGATGTGCGGTACCTGCTGGGCCAGCCAGTCCGGGTCCAGTGTGATCCCCTCCGGAGTCTTCCTCCGCGGGGGATCGTGCTTACGCCAGAAATCGGCCAGGTCTTCAAAGTCGCGAAAGATCCGGCCAAGGGTGGCGGCGATGAGGGCCGTCTCCAGCATTCGCGCAGCGTCCTCCCACCATGCCGATTTGAGCCCTTCCCTTTCCAAGATCCGTCTCCACTTGGGCTTCTCCCATCTCTCCCACAGCTCGAGGAAGATGGCCTCCTCGTCGCGGCTTTTCGGGACCCGCCTGCCATAGGCGGCCAAAAGCCCAAGAAGCACCACCGGCAAGGGGCGGTCCGGCAGCTCTTCCTCTGCGTAAGTGATAGAGTTTTCGGGCTCCCGTCCCCGTAGTGTGACGAAGGCGTCCTTGGCGGCCTCGAAGAGACGGGGCAGCTCTTCCCGGGGAAGCGGCCTCACTTCCATAGGCTCGCTCAACGCGGGAAAGATCTCTTGATCGAGGAAATCGCCCAGTTTCACATCCGGTCCGACCACTGAGGTTACCGAATTTATCCAGATTGCAGTGGGCCGCTGGCGCATCAGAAGGAGCAATGCTACCGGCTTCCTCCGTTTCCCGGAGGTGGTGTAGAAGGTCTCCAGAAAGGCACGGATAAGGACCTCGTGGACCTGCTCGGCGTAGTCCAGGATATAAAGCGTGGGGCAAAGGGGCGTGAGCCAGATCTCCGCTTCCGGGGCCAGGTGAATACGCGCTGGGTCGTCTCCCCGTAGGAGATCAGGATGCAGGAAGAAGGCCTCCCATCCTTGGGCCTGCAGCCTCTTGGAAAGCTCCACGGCCAGGCGGGTCTTGCCCACGCCTCCTGGTCCCCACAGGATCCGTATCCCGGCGCGGGATGGGCGCCCATCCAGGCTCAAAGCCCATTCTTCCAGGCCCTCCAGTTCCTCCCTGCGGCCCACGAGGGGTACCAAGCGTAACGGGGCCTTGAGGGCGGTAAGGGGTATGTTCCCGTCGGTAAGCAAACGTCCCCGAGGCAGGCGCTGCACCGCGGGGATAAGCCGCCACCAGCGCGGAAGGCGCTTGATAGCATCCTCTATGCGGCCGAGGGCTTCGCTTTGTTCGCGGAGGAGGATATCCCGGGCGGCCTCACGGAATGCCCCTATCTTCCAGAGGACATCGAGGATCAGGGCGGCGTAAAGCCGGGCGGCCTCCCCGGCCGCACCGGGGTCGTCCACTCCCTCAAGGGAAGCGAGCTCCTTCTCCAATTCACTCCGCAACGCGGAAATATCGCCCTCCGCCAAGGCATACTTGAGGGCCACCTTAAAACTTCCCTCTTTAAAAAGGGGCAGTTCAGTAATGGCATCGGCGAAGCGATCCCAACCGCGGTCCCTGGCTTTCCGGCGGAACTCATCTATGACTTCCTGTAGCTTCTTTTCCAACTCCTTCCAGGCTTGGCGCTTTTTCAAATGTTCGTGCAGCTTCTTCACCGCGAACTTGGCCGCGGAGACCCCTGGCCCTCCGGTCGCTATCGAGACAAGCGTTTCGGCTACTGAATCTACAATGCCCAGAAGGAAATCCTCGAGATTCATACACCCTCGCTTTTAGGGAGGATTCTACCGTTGGTGGATTTTTTCGGACAAATCCCTCGAGTGCGGGGCGCTTGCTATCGGCTTCCAGTTATGCCTTCTGGCACGGGCGTTTCCCGGGATCGGTTAAGATCGGGGGCCGTGTTGGGGACCTGGATCAATATCGGGACCGTGATCATCGGGGGAACGGTGGGGCTCCTCTTGGGGGGAAGGTTCCCGGAGAGGGTGCGGAAGGCGGCCACTTCAGGAGTGGGCCTCGTTTCCTTGATCCTCGGGTTCAAGATGGCCCTGGAAGCCCAGAACATCCTCGCGCTCCTTCTTTCCGTGATCTTCGGCGGGGTTTTGGGGGCGGCCCTGAGGCTCGAGGAGCGCCTGGAGCGGGGGAGCAAGCG
>JALVLL010000274.1 GCA_027027485.1 Candidatus Bipolaricaulota bacterium
GGCGAACACGGAGCTCGGGGAGCGGGCGAGGTTCTTCCCCTGCGATGTCTCCGACCGGGAGGCGGTGAAGGGGACGGTGGACGCGGTGGAGGGGTGGGCCGGGCCGGTGGAGCTCTTCGTACACTCCGCCGGCTTAACCCGCGACATGATCCTCGCGCGGATGTCGCCGGAGGCGTGGGACGAGGTGATCGCGGTACACCTCACCGGTGCCTACAACTTCGCCCGGGAGCTCCTCAAGGGGATGATGAGGAGGCGCCGGGGGGCGATGGTCTTCATCTCTTCGGTGGTGGGGCTCACGGGAAACCCCGGCCAGGCCAACTACGCCGCCGCCAAGGCGGGGCTCATCGCCCTCTGCCGTACCATCGCCCAGGAGGTGGGGAGGTACGGGATCCGGGCCAATGTGGTCGCCCCGGGCCTCATCGAGACCCCCATGACCGCTTCCCTCCCCGAAAAGGCCCTGCAGGGGTACCTCTCCCGGATACCCCTGGGGAGGATGGGGAAGCCCGAGGAAGTGGCGCATCTCGTGGCCTTCTTGCTCTCGGAAAGGGCTTCTTATATAACTGGGCACGTTTTCTGCGTGGACGGGGGCCTTGCCCCCTGTGGTTAAACTCCCCAAGGGGGTGTTGAGGAGGATGAGCAGAACGGCCGAGCGCATAAAGGAGATCATCGCGGAAAAGCTCATGGTGGAACTGGAGGAAGTCACCGAGGACGCCACCTTCCGGGACGACCTCGGGGCCGATTCCCTGGACCTCGTGGATCTCATCATGGAGTTCGAGGACGAGTTCGGGATCGAGATCCCCGAGGAGGACGCCGAGAAGATCACCACTGTGGGCGAGGCCATAGCGTATATCGAGCGCAAGATCGGCGAGAAGGAGGGGGAGGAAGGGGATGCGTGAGCGCCGCGGGCAGGTGGGGCACGAGACCGACAACCCATATTACGAGGGGAGGAAGTACCCCGAGCCCACGGTCTGCGAGCGTTGCGGCCTGCTTTACCGGGATGGCCGCTGGCAACATCCGGGTTCTTCCCCGCCGAAGGACGCCCATAGGGCCCTTTGCCCCGCCTGCAGGAGGGAGCTCGACCGCTATCCCGGCGGCATCCTCCACCTCTCCGGCTCGTACCTCTCGGAGAAGAAAGAAGAGATCATAAACCTGGTACGGAACCAGGAGGAGGAGGCCAATAAGCAGCGCCCCCTCCAGCGCATCCTCTGGATCAAGGAAGGGAAAGGCGAGGTCGAGATCGCCACCACCACGCCGCACCTCGCCATGCGCCTGGGGCGGGCGGTCCACTCGGCCCACAAGGGTGACCTGGAGATACAGACCCTCAGGGACGAATACATGGTGAGGCTCTTCTGGAGGAGGGACCTGAAGGGGGGATGATGTCCCGGGTGGTCTATATCGAGGAGCTCCCGCGCCACGTGGGCGAGGAGGTGGCCATCCGGGGGTGGCTCTTCAACAAGCGCTCCTCCGGGAAGATCCGGTTCCTGATCGTCCGCGACGGGACCGGGTTCCTGCAGTGTGTGGCCACGGTGAAGGACACGGAGCCCGAGAGTTTCGAGCTCTGCGAGCGCCTCCCCCAGGAGACCTCCCTCATAGTTACCGGTACGGTGCGTGAGGACCCCCGGGCCCCGGGAGGATATGAACTCCTCTTGAAAAGGCTCACCACGGTACAGGTCCCCAAGGAACAGTTCCCCATCGCCCTGAAGGAGCACGGGGTGGGGTTCCTCATGGATCACCGCCACCTCTGGATCCGGATGCGGCGCCAGTTCGCGATCCTCCGGGTTCGGGACGCGGTGATGTGGGCCATCCGGGAGTTCTTCAAGCGGGAGGGGTTCGTGGCCACCGAGTGCCCCATCATCGTGGGGACCCAGGTGGAGGGGACCACCACCCTCTTCCCCCTGGATTACTTCGGGGAGCCTGCGTACCTCTCCCAGTCCGGGCAGCTCTACCTCGAGGCCACCTGCATGGCCCTGGGGAAGGTCTACTGGATCGGCCCCGCCTTCCGGGCGGAGAAGTCCAAGACCAGGAGGCACCTCACCGAGTTCTGGATGGCCGAGGCGGAGATGGCCTACTTCGACCACGGGGACAACCTCGCCCTCCAAGAGAGGCTGGTGCGCTACATCGTGGAGTACGTGATCGCGGAGAGGAAGCGGGAGCTTGAGATCCTGGAGCGGGACATCGAGGCCCTGAAGCGGGAGGTGGAGGGGCCCTTCGCCCGTGTCACCTACCGGGAGGCGGTGGAGGTCATCAACTCGGAAGGCGTTCCCATGGAGTACGGGGACGACTTCGGCGCCCCCGCCGAGGACGCCCTCTCCAAGCACTTCGGGAGGCCGGTCTTCGTGGAGCGTTTCCCCGCCAGGATAAAGCCCTTCTACATGAAGCGCGATCCGAACGATCCCTCGGTGGCGCTCTGCGCGGACCTCATCGCCCCCGAGGGGTACGGGGAGATCATCGGGGGTTCCCAGCGTGTGGATAGCGAAGAGGAGCTTTTGCGCCAGCTCGAGGAATACAACCTCCCTCGGGAGCCGTACCAGTGGTACATAGACCTCCGCAAGTGGGGTTCGGTGCCCCATTCGGGGTTCGGCCTGGGGGTGGAGCGGACCGTGGCCTGGATCACCGGGGTGAGGCACATACGCGAGACGATCCCCTTCCCCAGGATGCTGGACCGCCTCTATCCTTGAGGGAACAAAAAACCCGGCAGCCGATGCTGCCGGGCTCTCTACCGCGGTAAAACGGAGCCCTTCAGGCCCTCTTGATCTTGAGCTGTCCCCTCTCGGTGGTCGCTTTGAGCTTCTTCTGTACCGCCTCCTTGAAGTTGCGGCCGGGACGGAATACGGGGACCACCTTGGCCGGGACCTTGATGCGCTGCTGGGTCTGCGGGTTGATGCGCTGGGACTCCTTGCGCGCACGGGCCTCGAACTTACCGAACCCCGTGAGCAACACCTCCTCGCCCTTGCTCACCGTCTCGATGACGATGTCGATCAGGGTGTCCAGGGCCTTGCGGGCGTCCTTTTTGGTCATACCCGCCCTCTCAGCCAGTTTGGCGATCAATTCCCCCTTGTTCATACACTACACCCCCCTCTCTTAAAGTGTGTCAAATTATAAGGCACTCCATGTTCACCTGTCAAGATTTTTCGCTCTGGATCGACCATGAAGGCCCCAGGTTGACAAAAAATCGGCCCCACTGTAAATTCCACCGATCCACGAATCCCTTCTGCAAAAGGAGGTTGTCGAGGTGGCTTCCGAGATGAGGAGCTACGAGGTGGTTTACATTATCCGACCCGACCTGGATGAGCAAAGGCGCAAGGAGAAGATCGAAAAGGTGAACCGGGCCATCGTGGAACAGGGCGGGGAGGTTCTGAACGTGGACGAGTGGGGGACCAGGATCCTGGCCTATGAGATCGACGATTTCCGGGAAGGATACTATGTGTTGGTGAATTTCCGGCTCCCGCCCGACAAGGTCTCGAGCTTTGAGGACAAACTCCGAGTGGACGACGAGCTTTTGCGTTACCAAATCATAAGGACGGATGGTGACTGAGGATGTCAGATCTGAACCGCATCGTCCTCACCGGCCGCCTGACAGCGGACCCAGAGCTGCGGTACACCCAGAGCGGACGCGCCATGGTGAGGTTCGATATCGCCGTGAACCGCCGGGTCTTCAACCCGGAGAGCAACTCCTGGGAGGACGAGACCATCTACGTGCCCATAATCGTGTGGGGGAAGCTCGCCGAGACCTGCGCTACCTACCTGCAGAAGGGACGCTTGGTGGGGGTGGATGGGCGGCTTCGCATCCGCTCCTTCACCACCCAGGAAGGCGAGAAGAGGAAGGTGACCGAGGTGGTGGCCCAACACGTCCACTTCCTCGGCCCCAGGCCGGAGGCCGCCCCCGAATACGAGGCGGAGGTGCCCGAGCCCACGATACCGGAACCCGAACCCGAGGAGGAGGTGCCTTTCTGAGATGCCGGGAAAGCCCAGAGCGTGCCGCGTCTGCCAGCACGGGATAAAGCTCACCTACAAGGAGCCCGAGGTCCTGCGGCAGTTCATGAACCGCCGCGGGAAGATCCTCTCCCGGAGGATCACCCATCTCTGCGCCAAGCACCAACGCAAGCTCGCCACCGAGATCGACCGCGCCCGAAAGCTCGCGCTGCTCCCCTATGAAGTGAAGCCGTAAGGTATGCGCACGGCCTGCGTGGTGGCCGCCGCCCCTTCCCCCGGGATCGTGGGGAGGGCGCGTACGGCCGCCACCAGGGCCCTCCTGCGGCGGGTCGTGGGGCTCGGGATACCCGCCTTTGTCCTCAGCCCGGAACCCGAAGCATGGGAGGACCTCCATGTGGAGGTGGTGACCACCCCAAGGGAGGGTTTCCGCCTGGGGGAAGCCCTGGCGGATCTCGTGGAGGAAAAGGGACCGGAGAGGCTCCTTTATTTTTCCGCGGGGAGCGGCTTCCTCCTTTCGTCGGGGGACATCCGGAGGATGGCCGAGTTCGAGGGGGGCGAGCGCTTCATACTCCTCAACAACTTCTACTCCACCGATTTCTGCCTGATCTCGCCGCCACATCCCGAGATCCTAAGAAGGGTTCACAACGACAACGCCCTGGGATGGGGGCATTGGGAAGCGGGCTACCGGTGCTACGAGCTCCCGAGGGGGGCGAGGACCCAGCTGGACATCGATACCCCGGGGGAGCTCAAGGTCCTCGCCCACGATGAAAGTCTCGATCGGGAGCTGAGGGAGGCCCTCTCCGATGTCCCCGCCGGGGGCGTGGAGGAGCTCTTCGAGGCCCTCACCACACCGGGGAAGAGGATCCTCCTCGCCGGGAGGGTGAGCGGCCACCTGCTACGCTATCTGGAGAGGGCCAGCGCCTGTCGCGTTACAGCCCTCTCCGAGGGACGGGGGATGAAGGCCGAAGGGCTCCCGGTGAGGTCCCTCCTCAAGGAGATCTTAGAGGCCAAGGGCCCCGAGGGGCTCGTCCGGGCGCTCGCCGGGGCGGCCGACGTGGTGGTCTGGGATGTGCGGGTCCTCTTCGGGTCCCTGGGGATATGGCCCGAGGCGGAGGAGAGGTTCGCCTTCGATCTCTTGGAGGTGCAGAGGCTCAGGGATCCCCTCCTCCGTGAGCTGGCGGAGGCGATGGGGGAAGCGCCCGTTCCCTTCCTTCTCGGGGGCCATTCCCTGGTCTCCGGGGCGATGTACCTCGCGGTGGAGCTCGCGTGGCGTGGGATGAAAGGGAAGGCGATGCGGGCGAAGATCGTACGGCTGGAGGAGGAAGATGAGGGAATTGTTGAGATCCGCCCTGGAGGAAGTGGATAGGGCCCTCTGGGAGCTCATCCGGGCCGAGGAGCGCCGCCAGGAAGAAAAGATCATCCTCATCCCCTCGGAGTCCCTTACCCCCAAGGCGGTGAGGGAGGCCCTGGGGAGCGTCTTCACCTCCATCTATGCCGAGGGCTATCCCCGGGAGGAGGACCTCCGGCTCCCCGAAGAGCGGATCCTGGATCTGGCGGAGCGGCTGGCCTACAACCGCCGCTACGCCGACCGCCGCTTCTATAAAGGGACCGAGCTCGTGGACGTGGTGGAAGCACTGGCGTGCCGCCGGGCCGCCGAGTGCTTCGCCACCGATGAGGTACCACCGGAAGAGATCCACGCCAACGTCCAGGCCCTGTCGGGGGCCGCGGCCAACATGGCCATCTACGACGCGTTGCTTTCCCCTGGGGACACCATCATGGCCATGGCCCTCCCCCAAGGGGGACACCTCTCCCACGGCTCCCCGTTCCACCAGTCCGGCCGCCGCTTCCGGGTGGTCTACTACGGGGTCGATCCCAAGACCGAGAGGCTCGACTACGACCGGATCATGGATCTCGCGCTAAAACACAAGCCCAGGATGATCATCGCCGGCTACACCTCCTATCCTTGGGCCCCGGATTGGGCGGCCTTCCGGGAGATCGCCGATCGGGTGGGCGCGTACCTCATGGCCGACATCGCCCACACCGCGGGGATGGCCATCGCCGGGGTCTACCCCAATCCCATCGGCTACGCCGACGTCATTATGTTCACCACCCACAAGACCCTCTGCGGCCCCCGGGGAGCGGTGATCCTCACCACCGACCCCGATATCGCCAAGGCGATAGACCTCGCGGTCTTCCCCGGGGCGCAAGGTGGTCCCCACGTCAACAAGTTCGCCGCCATCGCCGCCGCCTTCGCCCTCGCCCGCACCCCGGAGTTCAAGGAGCTCCAGAGGAGGATCGTCGAGAACGCCAAATACCTCGCGGAGGCCCTGGAGCGGGAGGGACTGAGGCTTGCCTACGGGGGGACGGACACCCACCTTCTCGTGATCGATCTCCGGGCGATAAGGACGGCGAACGGCGAGACGATGATGGGGGAGATCGCCGCCCGGATCTTGGATTTGGTAGGGCTTGTCACCAACAAGAACACCATCCCCGGGGATACATCCGCCGCCGACGCCCACGGGATCAGGATGGGCACCCCCTGGGTCACCGAGCGCGGGATGGGGAAGGAGGAGATGGAGGAGATCGCCCGCATCGCATCCATGGTCCTGAAAGAGATCCGCCCCTTCACCTATATCGGCGTGACCGGGCCCCTCTCCCGCGGGAAGCTCCCCTTGCCGGTCCTGGAGGAGGCCCGGGCCCGGAC
>JALVLL010000275.1 GCA_027027485.1 Candidatus Bipolaricaulota bacterium
TAAAGGAGCACGGGCTGGTGATCGCCACCGCCGAGGGCGCAGTGCTCATCACCGAGTGTGCCCAGCCCGGGGTGCACCGGTTGGCCGCCAGGGCCGCCTCCCTGGCCGGGGGCAGGCTCCGCTTCGTCCTCGGGGGCTTCCATCTGGAGGGGATCGGAGAGGGGAAGCTCGCCGCCCTGATCGGGGCGCTGCGGGATCTCACCTCCGCGGTCTTCCCCGGCCACTGCACGGGAAAGGGTCCTTCCTCCGCCCTCATCGCCGCGTTCCCGGGAAGCGAGGCGCTCCGGGCCGGCTTCTCCCTGCAGACGGACTGAGCCGCCCGACGCCTTAGCCAAAGCTGGCTATAGCCAGTTTTGGCTAAAGGAGAGGGGTGGCAAGACGAAAATGAAACTTGTTTTCTTTTGGTTGCCGGGGTATAAAGCCCTCCCGGAGGTGAAAGATGAACGCACGTGAGATCCGCCCCGGGATCTTCTGGGTCGGGGTGAACGATAGGACCACCGATCTCTTCGAAGGTGTATGGCCCCTTCCCCACGGGGTGAGCTATAACGCGTACCTTGTAATCGGCGAAAGGGTCGCCCTGATAGACACGGTGAAAGCCCACTTCGCCGAGGATCTCCTACGCAACATATCCCAAGTTATCTCCCTCGAAAGGCTGGATTACATCGTGGTGAACCACATGGAGCCGGACCATTCAGGCGCCCTCCCCGCCGTCCTTCGCCAGGCCCCCAGCGCCACCGTCCTCGCCACCCCCCAGGCCCTCCCCATGCTCGCGAGCTTCTACGGGATCACCGAGCGGGTGAAGCCCGTCTCCGACGGGGAGCGGATCGATCTCGGGGGGAAAGCGCTGGCCTTTCATCACATCCCCTTCGTCCACTGGCCCGAGACCATGGCCACTTACGAGGAGACCGAGCGGGTGCTTTTCACCTGCGACGCCTTCGGGGGCTTCCACGCCCTGGACGGGGTCCTCTTCGACGACGAGGTGGAGGTGTGGGAGTACGAGGACGAGATCCTCAGGTACTTCTCCAACATCGTGGGGATGCACTCGAGGCCTGTACTTCGCGCCATCGAGAAGCTCAAGGGCTTGGATATCGCGGTGATCGCCCCCTCCCATGGCCTGGTGTGGCGCCGGGACCCGGTCCATATACTGGAGATGTACTCCCGCTGGGCCCGGATGGAGGCCCTGCCGGAGGTAACACTGGTGTTCGGCTCCATGTACGGCTTCACTTCCCGGATGGCCGAGGCGGTGGCCCGGGGGGTGAAGAAGGCGGGGCTCAAGGTGAAGGTCCTGGACGCCGCCCGCACCCACGTGAGCTTCCTCATCCGGGAGGCATGGAAGAGGAAGGGCCTCATCATCGGGGCCCCAACCTATGACACCGGGATCTTTCCCCCGGTGGAGTACTTCCTGAGGCTCTTGGAGCGAAAGCGCCTCCGGGACAGGGTCGTCGGGGTTTTCGGATCTTACGGCTGGAAAGGGGGCGCAGTGGATAAGATAATGGAGCGCGTCGGGCCCTTGGGATGGGAAGTAGTGGATACCCTTGGTTTCCACGGCGCCCCGTCCCCGGACGACCTGGCCCGGGCTGAATCATTGGGGGAGAAGGTGGCGACGCGGGTCAGGGAAGCGGCCTCCGTTGCCGAGGCCATCTAGAAAGGAGGCGTTATGGCGTCCGAGAGGCTGAAGGACTTACTGAACCGCGCCATCGCGCGGGAGATCCAGGTCTCGATCCAGTACATCTGGCAGCACATCCGCGCCACGGGGATCGAGTCCCTGGAGTTCGCCGATAGGGTGAAGGGGATAGCCATCCAGGAGATGAAGCACGCCGAGGACATCGCCGAAAGGCTCGACTACCTCGGCGGCGATCCCACCACCCAGCCCGCCCCCATCAAGGTGGGCAAGACCCTCGAGGAGATGATCCGGAACGACATCGAGGCCGAGGAGGAGGCCATCTCCCTCTACCGCGAGATCATAAAGACCGCCGTGGAAGAGGGCGACTACGTTACCGAGCGGCTCTTCAAGCAAATCCTGCAGGACGAGGAGGAGCACCACGACGAGTTCCTGAAGATGGCGGGAAGGTAACGTGACCTGGAAGAGACTGGTAGAGAGGGAGTACTTCGAGACCGATCGGGAGTTCGTGGAGAACGTCCTCCCCATAGGCTCGGTGGATATCTCCTCCTTCGGGCTCATCGCCGACGCCACCAAGTACGTCCTGGTGGAGGAGGGCGGGGAGGTCCACATCCGCCCCGAGGTGGCCGCCCTACGGGAGATCATCGACTCCCTCTCCCGCGGCGGGACCGCGGTATCTCCCCGGGATGCCGAGGCCGCGGTGCGCAAGTTCGCCGAGCTCTGGGAGGAGCGGATTAAGGCCCGGGGCAAATGGGAGAACCTCGTCTCCTACGCCCGGGAACAGGGGGAGATAAGAAGGCCCAGCGAGGAGCCGGAGAGGAAAAGGAAATGGGGGTGGCCGTTCAGGAGGTGACGGCCACCCCTCCCCTCGAAGTCCGCTCAGGCCTCGAACTCCAGTGAGACGGGGTTCGTCCGCTTCAGGGTATTCCCCACCAGGCAGGACTCGATGAACGCCCGCGCCTTGTCCTTAAGCTCCGCTGGGAGCGATGGGAAACGCAGCACCGCCGAGAAATCGGTGAGCCTCATGGGGCTTTGGACCGTCTCCGCCCGGGCCTCCACCTCGATCCCCTCCGGGGAGAGCCCGTTCCTCTGGGCGAACATGGCGGCGAAGATCCCCACGCACGAGGCCAAGGCCGCCACCAAGAGCTCCGGGGGCGTCGGCCCCCTGTCGTTACCGCCCTTGTCCCGCGGTAGGTCCGCGGTCAACTTGTGCCCACGGATCTCGATATCGAACGAGATCCCACCCGCATAGGTCGCCTTAGCTTGATTCGCCATTAGGCCTCCTTTCTAGACCATGCCGCTTTCCCGGAACCAATCCACCGCCCGCCTGAGGGCTTCCCCGGCGGGCATGGGATCGTAGCCCAACTCCTCCCGGGCCTTGCGGATGTCGAAGAACTCGTAATACCGCGTCATCCTCACCGTGTCGGGGGTCATCCTGGGCCTTTTCCCGGTGAGGAGGCAGAACCAGGCGTTCAGGTAGGAGAGGGGAAGGGCTAAGGTATAGGGGAACCTGAACCTGGGCGCGGGAATCCCCGTGATCTCAGAGAGGATGTCCAGCATCTCCTTCATGGTGAGGTTCTCCCCTCCCAGGATGTAGCACTCGCCGGGCCTCCCCCGCTCCAGGGCGAGGATATGGCCTTCCGCCACGTCCTCGACCGCCACCACGTTGAGCCCGGTGTCCATATAGGCCGGAAGCTTCCGGCGAAGGAAATCGAGGATGACCTGGCCGGTGGGTGTGGGCTTTACGTCGTAGGGCCCCACGGGGAAAGAGGGGTTCACGATCACCACCGGAAGCCCCCTCCTCGCGAACTCCAGTGCTACCTGCTGGGCCAGGTACTTGCTCCTCTTGTAATCGCCGATCAGTACCTCGGGGCGGACCGGGGTCTCCTCGGTGGCGGGCTTCTCCTTGGTGCCGCGCCCCAAGGCCGCGATGGAGCTCGTGTAGACCACCCGTTCCACCCCCAGCTCCTGGGCCGCCCGGAGGACGTTCCGGGTGCCGTCCACGTTCACCTCGTAGATGAGCCTTCGGGGCCGCACCCAGAAGGAGTAGAGTGCCCCGACGTGGAAGACGACCTCACATCCCTCCATACCCCGCTTCACGGAGGGGAAATCCCGGAGCTCCCCCTCCACCACTTCGATGGGCAGCCCCTCGATATTGCGGCGGTCCGAGGTGGGGCGCACCAGGGCCTTGACCTCGAAGCCCTTCCCAAGCAGGGCCCGGACCACGTTGGCCCCGATGAACCCCGTGGCGCCGGTGACGAAGGCCCTCATCTCACCACTTGGAGGCCCCGAAGTAGCCGTTCATGAGGCCGAAGCGAGATAAGGGCCATATCCTGAGGAAAGGTTCCCCGATGAAGGCCCTCTTGGGGACGAAGCCCCAGTAGCGGGAGTCATAGGAGTTCATGGTGTTATCGCCGAGGACGAAGAAGAGGCCCTCCGGCACCACGGTGGGCTTCACCCCGTAGCGCATCCTGGGGTCGCCCTTGAAGTAGAGGGGATATATCCTGATGCCGTCGTCCTCGAGGAAGAGTTCGAAGGATGCCTCCACCACGTCCCCGTGGGGGGTGATCCAACGGTCCAAGATCTTCCACTCCTCCCCGGGATCCATGACCCTGACCATGGCCTCCGGGGAGAGGGGGCGCGAGTTCCGGGAGAAGGTCCTCAGGATCCCATCGGGGATCTTCCCCTTGTCCAGGGATGCCGCGGCCTCCGCGGGGTCATCGGTGCGGTAGAGGAAACTCAGGTACCGGGCCGGCTTTCCGTCCACGCGCACCAGGCCATCGTCGCCGATCCAGACCTCCTGCCCCCCCACCGCCACGAGCCGCTTCACGTAGCGGGCGTAACGGGTCTTGTAACGTATCCCGAGGTCCCTGAGACCAGCTGCATCCTCCGGCACCCTCACCTTGAGCTCGACCAGCCGCGCGTCCCGCATCACGGTGAAGGAAAGCTCCTTCCCCCGGTGAGCCACGATCCGGGCTTCGATGACATCCATGTGGGATACCGGTTCCCCGGCCACCCCCACCAGGGGGTTCCCGGGCTGTACGATCCTGTCGCCGGGGAGGAACCCGGCCTCATGGGCGGGGCTCCCCTGTTCCACCCCCGTCACCCGGAGCTCCTCCAGCTTCCAGAAGACGATCACGTCCCCGGGGTCCGGGCTCCGGAACCGATATGAGATCCGGTCCACGAAGAACCGGTCGCCGGGGTTTATGGTGGGGACCATGGACTCGGAGGGGACGTACATGTGTACGGCGACGAAGTTGATGATGAGGAGGGCGATGGCCACCGCCTCCACGATGGCCTCGAGCCAACCCAAGAGGTAGGCGGCCACCGGCCCGGGATACCATCCGAACCGGTGGGCCAGCCGGACTATCGGCGGTGGCTTCTTCTTCCTCTTTTTGCGGCGGAAGATCATCGGATATGGTGGATGTTGGAGTAACGACGCAGGTAGAAGGGGCGTGCCTGGCGGACCTTGCGGGAGCGTTTCACCACCTCGATCTTCTCCACGTTGGGCGAATAGATGTAGAAGGTGCGTTCCACCCCCACCCCGGCGGCGATCTTCCGCACCGTCACCGTGGAGCGGGCCCCGGAGCCCGACCGCTTGAGCACCACGCCCTCGAAGACCACGGTCCTCTCACGGGAGCCCTCCCGGATCCGCTCGTGGACCCGGATGATATCGCCGGGGCGGAACTCCGGGATCTCCTTGTCGACGGTGAATTTCGATTCCACCATGCGGATGAGGTCGTCGTAGCCCATCATCCCTCATCTCCTTTCAACCGGTCCAGGATCACCGCGACCGCGGCCCGAACCGAGAGGTAATTGTAATCGCTTTTTTCCCTCACCGGGGGAAGGAGGGCATCGCAAGCCGAAAGCAACTCCTCCGCCATGCCGTTCCCGGTGCCGAAAAGCAAGAGTACGGGATTTTCTCCCTCCCTCAAGTACCTCCGCGCCTCCTCCCAGTCGATACGGGGATAGGGAAGCCCCTTCTTACCCGAAGTTCCCCAGATTACGGGCTCCCGTCCCTCCTCCCGCGTCACCTCCCGGTAACAGCCCTCCAAGTCCTCCTGTACCGACACGATCCTCACGGCCTCCTTCCGGGAGGGTCTCTCCTCGAGCCAGAACTCGAGGATGCGATGGACGATATCCCTCTGGGATTCCAGGGGGTGCACGATGAAGTAGCGCTTGACCCCGTAGGTGCGGCAGCTCCTGGCGATATCCACGACATCCAGGGAGGTGATGGCGGTGGCCACCACCCCGCCCTTCAGGCTCTTCATGGGGAAGTGCATGAGCGCCACATAGAGGTTGGCCATCTTCCCCCCTCAAGGATCGGGCTCGATGGAGAGGCCCAGGAGGTCGGGTCGGTTCCTCAAGGTCTTGAGCCAGGCCTCCCTCTCCCGGAAACGCCGGATCCTCTCGTGGTCCCCGGAGCGGAGGACCTCCGGGACCTCCATCCCCCGGTAGACCCGGGGACGGGTGTATTGGGGGTATCCCAGGCGGGGGCCGGAGAAGAAGGAATCGGTGGCCGCGGACCAGTACCTCCCCACCACACCGGGCACCATCCTGGCCACCGCCTCCACCACCACCGCGGCGGGGAGTTCCCCTCCCGCGAGGACGTAATCCCCGATGGAGAGTTCGAGATCCGCCATCTTCGCCACCCGCTCGTCCACCCCCTCGTACCGGCCACAAAGGAGCGTCAGGGCCCCTTTGCGCGCGAGCTCCTTGGCCATATCCTGCCGGAAGAGCTTCCCCTGGGCCGAAAGGAGCACCACATAGGGCCTTCCCCCGATCTCACGGGCAATGGCGTCCACCGCCCGGAAGAAGGGCTCGGGCCTCATGACCATCCCCGCCCCGCCGCCGTAAGGGCGGTCGTCCACGATCCCCCGGGGATCCGGGGCGAAGGCCCTGAGGTCATGCACGTTGATCTCGATGAGCCCCTTCTCCTGTGCTGCCCACAGGACCCCAAAGGAGAAGAAGGGCTCAAGCATCGCGGGATAGATGGTGACGATATCGA
>JALVLL010000276.1 GCA_027027485.1 Candidatus Bipolaricaulota bacterium
GTCCTTGAAGGTAACCCGGGTGTACTCCTTGGTGACGAGCTTGGCCCGGGACTGGACGAACGAGAGCACCCCCCCGCCGGGCTGCATCCTCCGCATCATCCAGAGCCAGAGCCCGAAGAGGGCCGCCAAGGGGATCACCGTCCAAAGCACGAACTGCCAGAAAAGCGCGGCCCCATCCCCCCTCTCGAAGCTGTAATGCACCCCGTTCTCTTTCAAAAGCTCAACGGGATTTTCGTATTGGGGATCCACGGTGGTGGTGAAGGTCTCGCCCGTCTTCAATACTCCCCTTACGGTGTCTCCCTTTATGATCACCTCGGCTACGCGGCCCTCCTTCACCCAACGGACGAAGTCCGAATACCCTACCCGGGCCTCATGCCGAGGCCAGATCCCCTGGAGCACGATGAGGCCCAAGATGGCCAGGATGACGAGGAAGACGAGCGGGCGCACGTTCCTCAGACGGTCCATTTGGCGATTCCTCCGCGGGAATTTTAAGGCAAAGCGTAACGGCCAACCAGCGGCGGGGTTGACCGTACGGGGGAGGGGGAATTAAGATTCTTTGGGTGCGCCCGTAGCTCAGCAGGATAGAGCGGCGGCTTCCTAAGCCGCAGGTCGGAGGTTCGAATCCTCCCGGGCGTACCATATCGGAGGGGTGCTGGAGCGGCCGAACAGGCACGCCTGGAGAGCGTGTGCGCCCCAGAAGGGCGCCGTGGGTTCGAATCCCACCCCCTCCGCCAGGCCCGTGCACGGCGGGGGGTTAGCGGTCCCCTGTACCCAAAACCCGCTACATGTGGGGCCGATGGGCCTCCCGAGGGGCCCGGAGGCGGAAGCGGGCCGGGTACGGAGGCGTCGACGGCCGAGCCCCCTGCGACGCACACCGGTGAACCCCGCCAGGCCCGGAAGGGAGCAACGGTAAGCCGGTCCCTGCGGGCGATAGGGGATCACTTGGCCTGAGCCGAAGGCCCGGAGGCGCCCGCCGAAGGGCATCGACGGAGGTCCGCACGGGCCTTTCCGTTGTTATCCGCACGGAAAGATCTCGGAGCCGTTCCCTAAAAAAGCCCGCTTCGATCTAAAATCCCTGTGGTGTCCCGTATGGATGAATCGGAAGGGATCGTCCTCGTGCCCATAGGCTGGGTGGAGCGCGTGGAAGGGGAGGAGGCCGAGATCCGCATCCGCCGGGAGTTCTTCGCTGGGCTCGAGGGCCTTTGCCCGGGGGACGAGGTCCTGGTGCTTTTCTGGATGGACCGGGCGGACCGGACGAGGCTCAGGGTACATCCCCGCGGCGACCCGAACCGTCCCCTCCGCGGGGTCTTCTCCACCCGCTCGCCCCACCGCCCCAACCCCATCGGCGCCACGGTAGTGGAGCTCCTTTCCCTGGAGGGAACCCGGCTCCGGGTGCGGGGCCTCGATGCCTGGGAGGGCTCTCCCGTCTTGGATATCAAGATCCACGCGCACGCCACTGGTCCGGACGATTGAAACCCACCCGTGATCGTGCCCCTTTAGGAAGCCGAGGGGATAGGCATCCCTTTTCCAAAGCACGTGAATTTCCGGTGATTTCTCGCGGGAGCCGGCGGAAGGCCGTAATATGGGGCCGCCATGAGGGTGACCTTCGTGGGCGCGGCCAGGACGGTCACCGGCTCCTGTCACCTGGTAGAGGCCGATGGGGTAAAGATCCTCCTCGACTGTGGCATGTACCAAGGACACGACGCCCAGAGGAACCACGAACCCTTCCCCTTCGATCCCGCTGAGATCGATTACGTGATACTCTCCCATGCGCACCTGGACCACTGCGGCCTCATTCCCAAATTGGTGCGGGAGGGATTTCGCGGACACGTGGTATCTACTCGGCCCACCGCGGAGATCGCGCGCTTGATTCTCTTGGACGCCGCCCATCTCCAGGAAGAAGAAGTTGAGCGGGAAGCCAGGAAGGCCGCCCGCCGCGGGGAGCCTCCGCCGGAGCCCCTCTTCGACGTGGGGGATGCCCTCTCCGCGATGGACCACTTCTCCATCCGGATCGGGTACGGGGAGGAGCTTCCATTGGATCACAGGGTTTCGGTGATCTTCCACGATGCGGGCCACGTACTGGGGTCGGCCATCGTGGAACTTCGGGTCGAGGGGAAAACCCTTGTCTTCTCCGGGGACCTCGGCTCCTGGAACCGGCCCATCGTGCGCGATCCCTCCCCCGCCCCGCCCTGTGACCTCCTCCTCTGCGAGGGCA
>JALVLL010000277.1 GCA_027027485.1 Candidatus Bipolaricaulota bacterium
GGGATAGGTTCTTCAACGACTGTCTCCTCAACCTACACCCCTGCGAGGGAAGAAGGAGCGATTGCCCCTATGTGGACCTCTGGGATCCGGTCCTGGATCAGCTAAAGAGGTTCATGGAATCGTTGACCATCGCGGAGCTCGCGGAAAGAAAAGGGAGGAGAAGGGAATGAGTGAGCTCATCGGAAATCAGCGCAAGGAGGCCCTCAAGGAGATCCTGAGGAGGCTCCACGCGGGAGAGCCCCCGGAGGCGTTGGTGAAGGAGTTCAAGGAGAAGATCGGGAACGTGGCCCCCGTGGAGATAGCCCAGGTGGAGCAGGAGCTCGTCCGCGAGGGGATACCCCGCGAGGAGATCAGGAGGCTATGTGAGGTACACCTTGCCCTCTTCAGGGAATCCCTGGAAGAGGAGGAGCCTCTGGCGCCGCCGTGGCATCCCATCCACGTCCTCATGGCCGAACACAGGCACATGACCGAGGCCGGAAGGAAGCTCCTTGAGGTCGCGAAGAGGCTTCCCGAATCCAGACGCGAGTTTGAAGAGATCTTCGAGAAGCTCCTGGAGACCGAATCCCACTACCTCCGCGAAGAGAACGTCCTCTTCCCGTATCTCGAGAAGCACGGGATCACCGAGCCCCCGCAGGTCATGTGGATGGAACACGACCAGATCCGCGCGATAAAGAAGGCGATAAAGTCGGCTCTTGAGAGGGGCGATAAGGCCCAGCTGGTGGAGCTTTCCCAGGGGCTCCTCGAGGCCATGATGTCCCACTTCTACAAGGAGAACAAGGTCCTCTTCCCCACCGCCCTGGACGTGATCGGCTCGGACGAATGGCCCGCGGTCCGTAAGGAGTTCGACGAGATCGGCTACTGCTGCATCACCCCGCCCCCGATGCCGAAGGAGGGCGAGACCGAGGCCGGCCTCGGCGTACGCGAAGGGGAGATCGAGCTCCCCACCGGAAGGCTCACCGTGGAGGAGCTCGTGGGGATCCTGAACACCATCCCCGTGGACATAACCTTCGTGGACAGAAACGACACCGTCCGCTACTTCAACGAATCCAAGGACAGGATCTTCGTGCGCACCAAGGCCGTATTGGGGCGCAAGGTCCAGAACTGCCACCCCCAAAAGAGCGTCCACATCGTGGAGCGGATCCTAGATGATTTCAAGAACAAGCGCCGCGACGTGGCGGAGTTCTGGATCAACTTCGCGGGGAAGTTCGTCTACATCCGCTACTTCCCCGTGTGGAGCCCAGAGGGGGAGTACCTCGGCGTGATAGAGGTCACCCAAGATGTCACCCGCATAAAGGAACTCGAGGGCGAGAAACGTCTCCTGGACGAGGTATGAAACCCATGGGCCGCCGCGAGGAGTTCGTGCGGGAGCGGGAACGTCTGAACCGGCTTCTTCTCCGCGAAGCAAACCTCCCCATGAAGCAGTTCCTGGCCCTGGATTCCGATGTGTACGCCGATGGGGCCCTGCCGCGCCGCACCAAGGAACTCTTGGGGCTTGTGGCCTCGCTGGTACTGCGGTGCGACGACTGCATCTCGTACCATATCGTCCAGGCAAGGGAAGCCGGGCTCTCCAAGGACGAGGTGGTGGAGGCGCTCGCCGTGGGCCTGGTGGTAGGGGGCTCGATCGTCATACCCCATCTCCGCCGGGCCTTCGAGTTGGTGGACGAGCTCTGGAGCGGTTGAGGGTAGAGCGGGATGGGGATCTTCCTGAAAGGACCTTCGGCGGAAATCTACGATCTCATCGTGATCGGGGCCGGGCCGGCCGGGGCCACGGCCGCCCTATACGCGGCCCGGGCGGGACTCAAGACCTTGGCCCTGGACAAGGGCATTTACGAGGGGGCCATGGGCCGGGCCCGGGTAATCGAGAACTACCCCGGGATCCCCGGTCCCATCTCCGGGGCCGAGCTCGTGCGGACGATTAGGGACCAGGCCCAGGCCTTCGGCGCGGAGATCCGTGAGGAGAAGGTCCTGAGCGCCGAGGTCACCGAGGACCCCAAGGTGGTGAGGACTGCCTCCGGGGTCTACAGGGCTAAGGCGGTGATCGTGGCCACCGGCGCCATGGGCCGGGACAGATACCTCCCCGGGGAGAAGCGCCTCATCGGCCGCGGGGTGAGCTATTGCGCGGCCTGCGATGCCCCGTTCTTCCGCGACCGGGTGGTGGCGGTGATAGGGAACAGCGCCGAGGCCGTGGAGGAGGCCCTGGCCCTTGTTC
>JALVLL010000278.1 GCA_027027485.1 Candidatus Bipolaricaulota bacterium
ATCCCCTCCCCCGAGAGCCTCTCCCCCACCTCCCGCAGCCTCCTCTGCGAGGTAAAGAGGACGAGCACCTTGCGCCCGAAACGCCTCAGGCCATCGATCAAGGAGGCGAGCTCCCGGGGGTATGCCGGGGAGTCAGGGTCCGGGAAATAGGGAAGGATGAAGGCGGCCGCCCCTTCCGGCTCGAGCCTCCCCGGAAAGGCCCGGTAGGTGGGTTCGGGGATCCCCAGCTCCCGCACGAGGTAGTCCACCGTCCCCCGCACCGAAAGCGTGGCCGAGGTGAGCACCGCGGCGTGGAGCTTCCCCCAGAGCCCCGGGGGAAGTTCCCGGGAGAAGCCCAGTGGAGTGTGGTGGAAAAGGAGCCGATTCCCCCCTTCGCTCCAGAATACCCCTTCTCCCTTCCCCGAAAGGGCCTCCTCCATCGTGGAAACGAGCCCCTCGAGCTCCGAGATCCACCCCTCTACCTGGGCCCTTTCGGTACCTTTGAGCGAGAGGGACCTCTCAGATACCTCCTCCTCGAGCTCCACCAGGGCCCAGATGAGCTCCTGGGCCAGGGAGAGGAGACGAAGCCCTTCTTCCTCGCCGTAAGGGGCCGGCTCCGCGGGGATAACTCCCCGTGCCCTCTCGGAGAAACGCCGGAGCTCCGCCCAGGCCGCCCGTACCCTCTCCCGGGGGACGAGCTTCGGGGGAAGGAGTGCCCCGAGCTCATCGAGGAGCGAGGCGAGCCGGGAAGGGGAGAACGTCTCGGTGAGGCCCTCGCGGAATGCCGCGGGGAGGTCGTGGGCCTCGTCGGCCACCAGGACCTCGAACTCCCCGAGGACCCTTCCCCCGGAGGCGTAGTCGGCCACGAGGAGAGGGTGGTTCACCACCACGAGATCGGCCTCGCGGGCGAGGAGCCGGGCCTTCAGGGAGGGGCACTCCTTTAGAAAGGGGCACTCCCGCCCGAGGCAGCGATGGGGCCGGTCCCTGACCCTCTCGAGGAGATCCCGTGCCTCGGGGGATGTACCCAATATCCCGTAGAGGTCGCCCACCTCGAGGACCCCCTCCCCATATACGAGGTCCCGTACCTCATCCCAGAGCCCGCCCGAGAAGAGCCCCCGCTCCCGCTCGAGCTGCCAAAGACAGATGTAGTTCTCGCGCCCCTTGAGCAGGGCCACCCCGATGTCGGCCTTGAGGGCCTCCCGCAGGGTGGGGATGTCCCGGCGCCAGAGCTGGTCCTGCAGGGCCTTGGTCCGGGTGGAGATCACCGTCCTCCTCCCGGGCCGGATGAAGATGGGGACCAGGTAGCCGTAGGTCTTCCCCGTCCCGGGCCCGGCCTCGAGCAGGTATACCCCGCCCCGCTCTAGCGCCCGCTCCACCCACGAGGCGTAGGCTACCTGTTGGGGACGCAGGGAGAAGCCGGGGAGCTTTTTGGAAAGGAGCGAAAAGGCTTCCTCCACCACCGCCCGGGCCCCTTGGGTGCCGGGGGAGATCCAGGCCTCGGCCTCCCCGATCAGCTCCCACGCCCTCGGGGGGACCCAGCGGGAAAGGAGCCTCCGGGACGCCTCGGGGAGGTACCGGATGGCGGCCAGCTTCTCGAGGAAGAGGTACCCCGTGGCCTCCGCATCGGGGAGGGCGCGGTGGGACTCCCCGGGGGCGATGTGGATCTTCTCCTTGAGCGCGGAAAGCGCGTGGCTTTCCCTCTCGGGCCAGATGAGGCGCGCCAGGGCCAGGGTATCCACCCAGTGGATCTCGGGGAGACCGATCCCGAGCCTCTCCGCGGCCCGCTCGAGGAATCCCCGATCGAAGGGGGCGTTGTGGGCCACCACCACCTCCCCCGAGAGCCTCTCCAGGACTCCGGGGAGAACGTCCCTGAGGGGCGGCGCCCGGCGCAGTCTCTCCGCGGAGATCCCGGTGAGCTCCTGGACCTCTCGCGGCACGAAGTCCACCCTCACGAGGCTCTGGAAGCGCTCCCTGGGCCTCCCGTCCAGGAACCGCACCCAGGCTATCTCCAGGATCTCGTCCCGGCGGGGATCGAGCCCCGTGGTCTCGAGGTCCAGGGCGTAGAACTCCATCAGCGGATAAGCCGCGAGAGGATATCGATCCTGCGGATCACCCCGACCAGATGCCCCTCCCCGTCCACCACGGGGATCTGCTTCAGGCGTTTGCGGATGAGGAGGTCCGCGATGTGGAGGTCCTCGTCGTCGAGGTGGACCGAGAAGACCTCCTTCATGTACTCGGAGACCGGTTTGAAGGCCATCTCCTTGAGGCGCTTCTGGATCTGGTTGAGGTTGGGGAGGAAGGTCACCGAGTGGAGCATCTCGAAGTATTCGGGCAGGGCGGCCTGGATGAGGTCGTGTTCGGTGATGATCCCCACCAGCTTCCCCTCCTCGTCCACCACGGGGAGCGTGGAAAGCCCGGACTGCTCCATGATGTAGACGGCCTCGTGGACGAGGGTGTCGGGCTCCACCGAGGTGAGGTCGCGGCGCATGAGGTCTCGGGCCTTCACAGGGGCTCCTTGAACTCCATCTTTATCGACTTCATCTCTTGTTCGATGGCGGCGGGGGAGAGGCACATCTTGGCCTCTACCTCCAGCGAGGCCGCCCCGGCCGCCATCCCGTACCGCACCGCCTCCGGGATCTCCTCCCCCTGGAGGAGCTTGTAGATGATCCCGCCCACCAGGGCGTCGTCCGCCCCCACCAGGTTCTTGAAGGCGGTGGGTGGGACGCCTATCTCGTACTCCCAAATGCCCTCCGGGGTGATGAGGATATCCCCGGTGACGTGGTGCGAGATGAGGCAGGCGGAGCAACCGTATTCTATCGCTTTTTTGCCCGCGGAGATGATCTCCTCCTCGGTGCGGACGGGCATATCCCCCACCACGAGCTCCTCGCGCACATCGGGCTTGACGAAGAAGGGGCCGGTCTTCACCGCTTCCCAGAGGGCCCTCCTCCCGGCGTGCACCACCGCCTTCACCCCGGCCTCCTTCGCCTCCAGGGCGAGCTCCCGGTAGGCGGTCTCCGGGATCCCCGGGGGGATGGCCCCGGCCAACACCACGTATTCGGCCCGCTTTAGCATCCTGCGGTACTTCTTCAGGAAGAGCTCCTGGGCGTGGGTGGGGATGCGGGGCCCTTCCTCGTGGATCTTGACCGGGTGGTACTCCTTGCCCTTCTCGATGATGGTGACGTTGGTGCGGTTTTCCCCCTCGATCCAGACGAAGTTGGCGGTAACCCCCTTCTCCAGGAGGTCCCGCAGGATGATCTGGCCGGTGTGGCCCGCCAGGAACCCCATGGCCACCGTCTCCACACCCATACAGGCCAGGAATACGGATACGTTTATCCCCTTCCCCCCGGCCGAACCCCAGGATTTATAGGCCCGGATCAGGATCTCCTCCTCCACCCGCTCTAGGGAAAGCGGGAGCTTCTCGACCCAGTAGAACTTGTCGAGGGTGGGATTGAGGGTGACGGTGAGGATCATGCCACCGGCTCCTTGACCGCCTGGGCATAGATGGCGCCGGGGGTAGCACGCTCGAACCTCACGGTGATGAACCTCCCCACCATGCTCTCGTCCCCGGGGAGAAGGACGGTCCGCATGTCCCGTGTTTTCCCGAAGTAGAGGCCCTTGCTCTCCAGATACCCTTCCACCAGGATCTCCTCCGTCCGGCCCACCTTGGACCGGTTTATCTCCAGGGCGATTTTACGGGCTTCCTCGAGGACCGCCTCCAGGCGGCGCTTTTTCTCTTCGGGAGGGACATCATCGGGGAGCCTGGCCGCCGCGGTGTAGGGTCTGGGGGAGTACATGGCAGCGTAAACGGTCCCAAAGCGGGCCTCGCGGATGAGGGAAAGGGTCTCCTCGAAGTCCTCCTCCGTCTCACCGGGGAAGCCCACGATGATGTCGGTGGTGATGTTCACGCCGGGGATGGCGGCCCGGAGCCGCTCCACGATCCCGAGGAACCTCTCCCGGGTATAGCCCCGGCGCATGGCCCGAAGCACGCGGTCGCTCCCGGACTGCACCGCGAGGTGCACGTGCTCGCAGATATTCTCCCCTTCGGCGATGGCGGCGATGGTCTCCTCGGTCATGTAGCCGGGATGGGAGGAGGTGAAGCGTACCCATGCTATCGGGATCCTCGCCACCTCCCGCAGGAGCACAGCGAAGTTGGTCCCATCCCGAAGATCCAACCCGTAGGCGTCCACGTTCTGCCCGAGGAGCGTGACCTCCTTGTAGCCCGCCTCCGCGAGCCCCTGCAGTTCGTCCAGGATCTCCGGCATGGGGCGGGACCGCATGGGGCCGCGCACGAAGGGGACGATACAGTAAGCGCAGGAATGGGAACAGCCTTCGGCGATGGTGACGTAGGCCTTGAAGGGGCTCTTGCGCCTCACGGGGAGCCTCTCGATCCTGTCAGGGAAAGGCAGGGAGAGCGCCTTCTCTCCACGCATGGCTCTCTCGATTAGCTCAGGGATCTCGGAGGCGTTGGCGGTGCCGAAGACGAAGTCCACCGCGGGATATTTGAGGAGCTCCTCCTTCCTCCCCTGTGCCATACAGCCCCCGACCCCGATGATGAGGGGGCGCTGTTTCTTGAGGTGCCATAACTCCCCGAGCCGGCCGATGACCTTGTCCTCGGCCCGCTGGCGGACCATACAGGTGTTGAGGATCACCACGTCCGCTTCCTCGGGCCGCTCCACGAGCTCATAGCCGGCTTCCTGGAGGAGCCCCTCGATCTCCTCCGAGCGGTGCTCGTTGAGCTGGCAGCCCCAGGTGAGCACGCAGGCCCTCATAGTTGGGAAAAATGATACCGATGTGTCCTTTATTGCTCAAGTCAACGGAAAAAAGGGGGCGGGGAAGACCCCGCCCCCTCCCGATCCGGCCTCCACAGGAGGCTTCAGCCGATGATGTTTTCGTAGAGCGCCACCACGAACGCAGGCTGACTGAGCCTGATGGTGAGGGTATTGACGCCTCGACGCTGATCGGCGGTTCCCTTGTAGGACACCGGCTTATCGGCGTCCCCGTACCAGACGAGCCATCCCTTGAAGGCGCGCCCGTATGCCCCGCCCTCGATGCGCAGCGGGGCCTGGAGCGAGACCTGGGATCCGATCAGCCGTTCCACGGTGAAGGGCGTAGTCCGAGGGCGCTCCTCGCCCACGATGAGGATGGGGACCCTGAGCTCCTCATGGCGCTGCTGCCCCGGCGGTACGGTGGTCAGGGTGCGCTGATACTCATAGAGCCAGGCGTGCACCTCGAGCTTCACCGTCACGGGATGGATCACAAGGGGACACGGGTTGAGCACCGGTTGGGTCTGCATTGTGGCCGTGCGTCCCCGGGAATCGCGGACCTGGGCCCTCACCAGGAGCTTCCCGCCCTGGGCATAGTTGACCCGGATCGTTCCCTGGTTCCCGGTGAAGTACTGGTCGATGGTAGCGGTGCGTCCGTCGGGATAGGTGACCTGGAAGGGCCCCACCCGGTAGGGAGGTGTGCCCCCAGAAATGGACCACTGCAGGAGGATGGTATGGCTGATCCCCTTCTCGCATTCCGGTGTGGCGCGCCAGTAGGTGAAGCGCGCCGAAAGTCCCTCTGGTTGTGGCTGCTCCCCTCCCGTCCACAGGTTGACCAGGAGGTGGATCACCGGGCAATCGTTGCCGTCGAGGAACCGGAACATCGCTTGCCATTCCCCGCCCTCCTGGGGCACCGTGCCCTGGAGTATCAGCCGCCGCTGGTCCAACGCGATCCCCAGGCGGAGGCTCCCCGGAAGGCCGCTTTCCACCAACTCCACCCGGACGGGGGACAACTCGGCCACGGCCTGGGCGAGCTCGGAGGGGAATGACCTGAAGGAGAACACCATCTGGCCCGGGATCAGATCGCCGATGTCCCAGCTCAGCTCGCGGGTTTCGGGACACCGTGTGACGGGAGCCGGCCCCGAGCGGATATAAACGGTGAGGTCGATCACCGGACATTCGCGCTCATCGTAAAGCTGGAACACCACCTGCCAGCTTCCGCCTTCCCGGGGCACGCGGCCCTGAAGGATCCCCAGGCGCCGCTGGAGATCGAGGTCGAAGCGGAGGCCGCTGGGGAGGTTGTCCTGGATCCGCTCGGCGTAAACGGCGCCCGTTGCCTCCACAGCCTGGGCGATTTCGGTAGGGAAGTACTTGACGCTTTGTACGGTCATGCCCGGGGTGACCTCGGCGAATTCCCACGTCAGCGCGGTGGGCGGGGGACAACCCTCTTCGCATACCTCGTACTGGCGGCAGGTCGGCTGGAGGCATTCGGGATTCACAAAGGATTTAGTGGAGGTCTCGATATTTGGGATCACCTGTACCGATGTGTTGGCGGTAGCTGCTACCTGGGCAGCGGCCTTGGCGTTGGCCTGGGCCTGGGCGGCGGCGAAGGCGCACGCCTGGGCGGCGGCCTGGGCGTTGGCCTGGGCGTAGGCAGCGGCTTGGGCGTCGGCCTGGGCCTGGGCGGCGGCGAAGGCACATGCCCTGGCCTCGGCCTCGGCGGCCACCTGCGCTTCGGCCACGGCGGCGGCGAAGGCGAAGGCCTGGGCGCGGGCCTCGGCCAACGCGTCCGCCGCGGCCCGGGCACTGGCCTCGGCCTGGGCGGAGACGCGGGCCGAGGCCAGTG
>JALVLL010000279.1 GCA_027027485.1 Candidatus Bipolaricaulota bacterium
GCTATTGCGCGGCCTGCGATGCCCCGTTCTTTCGCGACCGGGTGGTGGCGGTGATAGGGAACAGCGCCGAGGCCGTGGAGGAGGCCCTGGCCCTCGTTCCCTTCGCCTCCAAGGTGATCTTTTTGGCCCCCTCGAACAGGATCCTCGCGCCCGACGATCTCTGGGAAAAGCTCTCTTCCCATCCGAAGGTCGAGGTGAGGATGGGGGTGCGGGTCCTGGAGATCTTGGGTGAGAGGATGGTGGAGGCCATCAGAGTGGCCTCGAAGGATAGGGAGGAGACCATCCCGGTGGCCGGGGTATTCCCCTTCCTCCAGGGGACGGCGCCGGTGGTGGATTTCCTGGGGAATCGGGTCCCCTTGGGCGAAGGGCGGTGCCTCGTGGTGGACGAGGAGATGCGCACCCCTATCCGGGGACTCTTCGCCGCGGGGGATGTGTGTTGTAAGCGGTTCCGCCAGGCCGTGATCGCCGCGGCTGAGGGCGCCCAAGCCGCCCTCTCCGCCGAGCTCTACATCCGCGGGAGGGCGCGTCCGCGCGCCGATTGGGGATAATCCGAGGAGGAAAACGATGCCTGAGCTCAAGTTCCTGGTGTCGCCGGAGATCGGCAAAGCCATAAGGGAGGATCACCTCTACGACCTCGTGATCGTGGGGGCTGGGCCGGCGGGCCTCACCGCCGCCGTCTACGCCGCACGAAAGAAGCTCGACACTTTGCTCATCTCGAAGGACATCGGGGGCCAGACCCTTCTCACCTCCGACATCGAGAACTACATGGGCTATCACTATATCTCCGGGAAAGAACTTGCCGCGAAGTTCGAGGAGCAGGTGAAGAAGTACCCTATCGATATCGCCGTTGGCGAGGAAGTGACCTCGATCCGGAAGGAAGGGGACGACTTCGTCCTCGCCACCTCAACGGGGAAAACGATCAAAGGCCGGGCGGTGATCGTGGCCACGGGGAAGAGGTCCCGTCCCTTAAATGTCCCCGGGGAGCGGGAGCTCGTGGGGCGCGGGGTCTCCTACTGCGCCGTCTGCGACGCGCCGCTTTTCGCCGGGAAGGACGTGATCGTGGTGGGGGCGGGGAACTCCGGCGCCACCGCGGTAGTGGACCTTTTGAAGATCGCGAACCGGATATATGTGGTGGACATCATGCCCACCTGGCGGGCGGATCCGGTGCTCGTGGAGAGGATCGAGGCCGCGGGGGAGAAGGTAAAGACCTTCTTCGAGCACGAGGTGGTGCGGATAGAGGGCAAGGACATGGTGGAGGGGATCGTCCTCCGGCCCCGTGGGGGAGGGGACGAGGTGAGGCTTTCCGTGCAGGGGGTGTTCATCGAGATCGGCCTCATCCCCAATTCCGACCTCGCCAAGGGTTTCCTCGAGCTCAACGATGCGGGGGAGATCGTGGTGGACTGCCGGTGCCGCACATCGGTCCCCGGGGTCTTCGCCGCCGGGGACGTGACGAACGTCCCCGAGAAACAGGTTATCATCGCTGCCGGCGAGGGTGCCAAAGCCGCCCTCTCGGCGTATGCTTATCTCATCAGCCAAAGGAGGTAAGGATGCCCCTTCTTGACGAGCACGTGAGAGAAGAGGTGAAGCGCGAATTTGCCGACCTTACGGGAAAAGTGAAGCTCCTCGTCTTCACCCAGGAGTTCGAGTGCGATTACTGTGCCGAGACCCGTGCTCTGGCCGAGGAGCTCGCCGAGATCTCCGAAAAGATCGGGGTCGAGGTCCACGATCTTTTGGGCTCCAAGGCCGTGGCCGAAAAATACGGGATCGACAAGATCCCGGCCATCGTGGTGTTGGGGGAAGGCGACAAGGACTACGGGATCCGTTTCTTCGGGGTCCCGGCGGGGTACGAGTTCTCCTCGCTCCTTGAGGCGATAAAGATGGCCTCAAGCGGCGACTCGGGCCTTTCCCCCGAGTCCCGGGAGGCGCTGAAGGCCATCACGAACCCGGTACACATCCAGGTCTTCGTCACCCTGACCTGTCCCTACTGCCCCCTGGCGGTGCAGACCGCCCATCGCCTCGCCGTGGAGAGCGAGCTCATCAGGGCCGACATGATCGAGGCCTCGGAGTTTCCGCACCTTGCTAACCGCTACGGGGTGTATGCCGTGCCCAAGGTGGTGATGAACGACCGGGTGAGCTTCGAGGGGGCCCTTCCCGAGAAGGCTTTCGTGGAATACCTCCTCCAAGCCGCTTCCTGAATTTCATTTCGGGAACCGTTATGAAGAGGCGCCGCCTGTAAGGCGCCTTATTTTTTGCGGGATATACTTTTCCGTACCGATGCTCAAAGTAGATGGGGCCAAGAAATCCGGGAGCGGGACGATCGTGCGGACCGCCGTCGCTCTGGCCGCGCTCCTGGGGGAGGAACTTCTTCTCTACAACATCCGGGCAAAGCGCGATAAACCCGGTCTCCGACCCCAGCACCTGCGGGCGGTGCGGGCGGTGGCCGAGCTGTGCGGGGGATCGGTGAACGGGGCCGCGGTGGGGAGCAAGGAGCTCTACTTCCGCCCCGGAAAGAAGCTCCGCGGCGGGGAACACACATGGGATATCGGCACCGCGGGCTCCACCACCATGCTCGCCCTCACCGTCCTCCCCGTGGCGGCCTTCTCCGATCGTCCCTCTCGGTTCCGCATCCGCGGCGGCCTCTTCCAGGACTTCGCCCCCTCGGCTTTCCATACCCAACACGTCCTTCTCCCCGCCCTGCGGGAAATGGGGCTCGAGGCGGAGCTCGAGATCGTGCGCCCCGGCTACGTCCCCAAAGGTGACGGGATCATCGAGCTTTCGGTGAAGCCCCTCGAGGGGAAGCTCCGGCCCTTCGTCCGAGAGGAGCTCCACGGGGAGCTCCGCTTCTGGGGCATCGCCCTCTCTTCGCACCTCAAGGAGCGGAAGGTCTCGGAGCGGATGGCAAAACGATGCCAGGCTATCTTGAGGCGGAGGGGCAAAGACGCGAGCTTCTCGATCCTGCACGATGAGACCGCGGCACAGCCCGGGGCGGCGCTGGCGCTTTTCGCCGAGGACGCGGACGGCTGCCGGCTGGGGGCGGACCAAGCCGGGGCGCCGCGGCGCTCGGCGGAGTCCATCGGGGAGTACGTGGCCCGGGCGCTCCTTGAGGATCTCGACTCCGGGGCCACCGTGGACAGACACCTGGCGGACCAGCTCATCCTCTATGCCGCCCTGGCCGAGGGCGAAAGCCGCTACCTCATCCCTTCCGTGACCGACCACGTGGAGTCAAACCTGTGGCCCGCCGAGGAAATCCTCGGGGCTAAATGGGAGATCCGTGGGAACCTCCTCGTGATCCGGGGGATCGGGTATGGCAGGGATTAGGGTAAAGGTCCGGGGGATCTATGCCACCGCCATCACCGGGATCCTCCTGGAGCGGGGGTTCGAGATCGTATGCCCAAGCGAGCTCATCCAGGCCAGGTTCGATCTCCCACCGAACGACCAACCCGAGGAGGTCCTGGTGGTGGACCGCCGGGATAAGCAAGGGGTCCTCGTGGAGGGGGTAAAGGGCGCGGTAGAGGAGACGGTGGCGGCGCTGCGTGAGGCGCTTCCCTACGCCATCTTCATCCCCCTGGAGCTGAAGAAGCCCAAGAAGGGATCGACGGGGCTGTTCGCGGCGCTCCTTGGGGCCAAGGCCAAGTATCTCGCGGAGTTCCCGCGGCCGGTCAAGGAGGCCCTGGATGGGATCCGCGCCAAATACGTCCCCACTTTGCCGGGACACCACTACCTCAAGGCCATCGATTCCGCCCGGGTGGACGAGGTGGAGGGTTCCGTTCCGCCCGGGGAGTTTCCGGCGGCCGCGGCCCGGCTTTTGGAAGAACTGGTCTATCGGCACTTCACCGAAGGCAAGGAGGTGGAGGTCCAGCACGCCAAAGCCAGCGGGGGCTTTTCCTGGAGGGGCGTGGTGGCGAAGTTCGTGCCCGGAGAGGTATTGGTTCTCGAGAGAAAATTCCGCGCCGGCGGGACCTACGACTCCCTGGATCTTCCCAAGTTCGAAGGGGATCACGGCACGGTGGAGCTGTATGAGGGGCACTGGTGGGGGAGGCGTCGTTACTTCCGCGCCGACGGCACCGTGATCGGCGAGATCTACAACATCCACACCCCTCCCGAACTCTACCCCGACGGGGTGCGGTACTTCGATTTGGAGGTCGATGTCGTTCACCACGCGAACGGAGAGGTAGAAGTGGTGGACGGGGAAGTGCTCGCCCGGAAGGTGGAGGCGGGGCTCATTTCCGAGGCCCTGGCCGACCGTGCCATGGAGGAGGCGCGGCGGGTGGTGGAGGGATTGAAACGGGGCGAGATTGGTTCCCCTACGCCCATTTAGGGGTCTTCCTCTTGGATTTGTTTCCTTTCCCATCCTACGCTATGGTGCCTTTTTAGGAGGCGTTAGGATGAAACGGATTATCGCGCTGTCTATCCTCCTTTTTTGTGTGGCCCGTCAAGGGTTTTCCGGGGCGATCTACGTCAACGATACGGGCCAAGTCGCGTACGGTTTCAGGATCGTGTTTTCCTCCCCGGTGGTGATCACCTCCCATGCTCCCTCCCTTCCGGTTCAGGAGCCGGAGGGGGAGGCATCCGCGTTCGTCTTCTCCGGCGGGGAGATACCCCCAAGGGGAAGCTTCTGGCTCTCCTGGCGCCCCGGAAACGTGCGGGTGGCAGGTGTGGAGTGGTTAACTTCTCCGAAGGTGAATCCTGAAGATTTCATGCGCGGAATAACGTTTGGGGCCATGTACTGGCCCGAGCGGAACCTCGATCTAGTGGAGTATAACCTGGACCGTCTTCTTACCTTTGGGATCAACAGCATTGCCCTGGTGGTGGATTGGTACGTAGACGACTACACCGATCCCACCATCGAGCCGTGGTTCCGTGATAAACCGGGTTTCCCCAACACAACCTGGTATTTCCCAACCCTTTATGACGAAGAGGTGGAATATATCATCCGTGAGGCACATGCTCGTGGAATGAGGGTTTTGCTCAAGCCCCATGTGGAGACACTGAACTGGGCCTTCGGTAACCCCGGTCGAGGGGAGCTGCGTCCCAGGGGTGGGGATTGGGATACCCTGTTCGCCTCGTACACGGACTTCATCTGCCACTATGCCCAACTGGCCGAGGAGTTAGGGGTTGAGGTGTTATCGGTTGGATGTGAGCTCGAGACCATGACCCATGCCTTCGCCGGTTTGGATGACCCGGATGCCCGGTGGCGGCGGATTATCTCACAAGTAAGGGGAATTTTCTCGGGAAGGCTAACTTACTCCTGCGCGTTTGGCGGGCCACCCGACGCCACTTGGTCATCCCCCAATCACATTACATTCTGGGATGCTTTGGACTATATCGGGTTCGAGATATACCGCGGGCTTACCTACAAGATGGACCCTACGCTTGCCGAGCTTAAGGCGGCGGTGCGGGACATCTTCGACCGGTTCGTGGAACCGCTGGCGAAAAAATTCCGGAAGCCGGTCCTGATACCGGAAATTAACTATTATTCCTACGACGGCGTAAACACTACGCCCATCGATCCCCCACGGGGTCGGCCCGTGGACCACAGGGAGCAAGCCCTATGCTACGAAGCTGTGTTGAGCACGGTGCAGGAGTTGCTCAGGGAAAAGGACTATCTGGCCGGTCTCTTTTGGTGGGCAGGTTATCTGGTGAACCCCGAGGAAGATTATTCTTGGGTGCAAAGGGATCGGTATGATTTCATTTGGTTCAAGCCGGCACAAGAGGTGCTGCGACGCTATTGGGGGCATTGAGGGAGTGGAAGCGAAAATTCCGGACGGGATAGCGGCGGTACTGCGGGAGTTGAAGGAAGACCTCTCCCGCCTGTACGGGGAGCGTCTGCGGGGGGTGTACCTCTACGGCTCCTATTCCCGCGGTGACTTCTCGGAGGGGTCCGACGTGGACGTGGCCGTGGTGTTGCGGGGACCGGTGGAGGTGGCGAAGGAGATCGACCGAATCGGCGGGGTGGCCTCGGAGCTGAGCCTGCGTTATGGGGTAACCCTCTCCATCCTCCCCATCCCCGAAGACTGGTGGAGGAAGCGGCAATCCCCCCTGTTAATAAACCTCCGCCGGGAAGGGATCCCCGTATGAGCTCCCGTGCCGAAATAGAAGCTCTGCTCTCGAAAGCGGAGCGCTTCATCCGTTCCGCAAAGAAGCTGCGGGAGTTGGATGATATGGAGTCCGCGGTGTCACGCCTGTACTACGCCATGTTCTTCTGCGCCGAGGCCATCCTTCTCAGTAAGGGATTGAGCTTTTCCCGACACGCTAGCGTGATCGCGGCGTTTGGGGAGCATTTCGTGAAGCCCGGCCTACTTCCCGCTGAATTACACCGCTGGCTCAGAGATGCCTTCGACAAAAGGCAGATCGCCGACTATGAGCCTTCGCCTGTATTCACGGAGGAGGACGTGGATAAACTCCTTGAGCAAGCAGGGGAATTTCTTAAGGCGAGCAGGAGATTCCTGGAATCGAGGAGGTATTTATGAAAGTAGGTGCCGCCACTTTGGTTTTGACGTTTTTGGTCTTTGGACCGGTGTTTGCCGGGGCGATCTACGTCAACGATACGGGCCAAGTCGCGTACGGTTTCAGGATCGTGTTTTCC
>JALVLL010000280.1 GCA_027027485.1 Candidatus Bipolaricaulota bacterium
CGGAGGGGAGGCTCCGGTACCCGGCCGTGGCGGTGAACGATGCCAGGATGAAGTACCTCTTCGACAACCGCTACGGCACGGGACAGTCCACGTGGGACGCCATCATGCGCACCACCAACCTCCTGGTCGCCGGGAAGACGGTGCTTGTAGTGGGATACGGCTGGTGCGGCCGGGGGATCGCGTTGCGGGCAAGGGGCCTGGGGGCGCGGGTGGTGGTCTCCGAGGTGGACCCGGTGAGGTCCGCCGAGGCCCTAATGGACGGTTTCTCCGTGGCCCCGCTGCGCGAGGCCATCCGGGGGGCCGACTTCCTCGTCACCGCCACCGGATGCATCGACGCGGTGCCCTACGAGGCCATCGTCGAGGCCAAGGACGGGATAATCCTCGCCAACGCCGGCCATTTCGATGTCGAGATAGACGTCAGGACCCTGCGGGAGCGGGCCCGCTTCAGGGAGGTCCGGGACAACGTCGAGGAGTTCACCCTGCCCGACGGGAAGAGGGTGTATCTCCTCGCCGAGGGGAGGATAGTGAACCTCGCCGCCGGGGACGGCCACCCCGCCGAGATCATGGATATCTCCTTCGCCCTCCAGGCTCTCGCCCTGAGATGGGTCCTCGAGAAGGGAAGAAAGCTTCCCCCTGGCGTTTACCCGGTCCCCCCGGAGATCGACGAGGAGGTGGCACGCCGCTTCCTCGCCTCCCGTGGGGTGAAGATCGACTCCCTTACCGAGGAGCAGAAGAAGTATCTTGGGATCGAGTGATGGGGAGGAGGGTCTTCAGGGAGCTCGTCTTCCGGGCGGCCCGGAGGATGTGGGAGATGGGGCTTGTCGTGGGGAGCTCGGGGAACGTCTCGCTGCGGGCAGGGGGCGTGATTTATATCACACCAAGCGGCGTCCCGTACCGGCACCTGCGGCCGGGGATGATCGTAGAGCTCGATCCCGAGGGGAATCCCCTCCGCGGGGCTTGCGAGCCCTCATCGGAGTGGAGGATGCACCTCCTCATCTACCGGGAGATCCCCGGGGTGAGGGCCGTGGTGCACACCCACTCCCCCTATGCCACCGCCGCTGCCGTGAAGGAAAGGCTTGGGTGCCTGCACGACGAGGCGGTGCTCCTTTTCGGCAAGGAAGTACCGGTGGTGCGCCACGCCCCGCCGGGGACGTGGGAGCTTGCCCGCGCGGCAGTGGAGGCCCTCCAAGGAGGAAAGGGAGTATGCCTTCTTTCCCGCCACGGGGCCGTGGCCACGGGATCCAACTTAACCGAGGCCCTGCTGCGTGCCGCGGCCTTGGAAGAAGCGGCCCGGATCTCCCTGCTCCGGGCCTCTCTGGGAGACTGAGGCTTTATCTTCAGAACTGCTTGAGGAAGCGTAGGTCGTTTTGGAAGAAGAGCCTTATGTCGTCGATCCCGTACTTGAGCATCGCCATCCGCTCGATCCCCAGACCGAAGGCGAAGCCGGTCACCTCTTCGGGGTCGTAACCCACCTCCTCGAATACCGCGGGATCCACCATCCCCGCTCCCATGATCTCGAGCCAAGGCCCTCCCTTCCTGCGGATATGGACCTGGGCCGAGGGCTCGGTGAAGGGGAAGAAATCGGCGGAAAAGCGCATCTCATACCCCGGGCCGAAGAACTGGCGCACGAACTCCTCGATGACCCACTTGAGGTGTGCCATGGTGAGTCCCTTCTCGACCCAAAGCAACTCCACCTGGTGGAAGACCGGGAAGTGGGTGGCGTCCGGGGTATCGCGGCGGTAGCAGCGGCCGGGGCAGATGATCCTCACCGGGGGCTTCCGGGACTTCATCACCCGGATCTGGACCGGTGAGGTATGGGTGCGCAGGAGGACCCCATCGGAGATGTAGAAGGAGTCCCACTCGTCCCGGGCGGGGTGATCCTCCGGGATGTTGAGGGCCTCGAAGTTGTAGTAATCGGTCTCCACCTCGGGGCCGCTCGCCACCTCGAACCCCATCTCCATGAAGATCCGCTCGATCTCCAGGCGCACCTGGGTGAGGGGATGAAGCTTCCCCAAGGGGCGCCACATCCCGGGCAGGGTGAAGTCGTAGGCCTCGGCCCTGAGGCGCTCCTCCCTCTCCCGCTCCGTAAGCTCCGCCTTCAGTCGCTCGATCTCCCCCTGGATCTTCTCCCGAAGGGAGTTGAGGAGCCTGCCCGCCGTGGCCTTCTCCTCGGGGGGGAGCTCCTTGAGGAGGGGGAAGAGCTGGGTGAGGAGTCCCTTCCTCCCGAGGAAGCGCACCCTGAGCTCCTCGAGGCCTTTCAGGTCCGAGATCTCCTTGGCGTTACTTTCCCACTCCTTCTCGATCTCCCGCGCCCGCTTCTCGATCTCCTGGAGCATCGCGAAAGGGTATATATCCGCTTCCTGCTTCCGATGTCAAATTTTTGAAATCTGCAAACTGCGTGGCTCTATAGATCCGGAAACGGGTCAGATAGGAGGCACTTTAAGGGGATCCCCATCCTGGCAAAGCCCGAGGCTCAGCGGCTATGGAGTTCCAATGAATCCCAGGGACTGTGTTCCATAGGTACCACCTTCTCCCCTTCCACTCTCGCCACGGGGATCATCTCCAGTTCGGCTTTCCCTCCATCGATGGTTACCCGGATGTAATGGAGTGCCGAGAGCCTCTTCACCGATCCTGGCACGGGCTCGGAGCGGAACCCTCCCAGGGGCGCGCCCCCGCCTCCGGTGACGATGTAGACGATACCGTCCTCCACCAGTCGCTCGTAGCTGTGGCAGTGTCCCGAGAAGACGGCGGTAACCCCGTATTGGACAAATATAGGATGCCAAACGGCTCGCAGCCCCTCATTCCCGGGGTAATAGCCGGCGCTTGAGGAAAAGAGGGGATGGTGGAAGAAAACGAAGATGAACCTCGCCCCCCGGTTCCTGGCCGCGGCGAGATCCTGCTTCAACCAGTTGACCTGCTTTATCATCCTACCGAAGCCGTTGGGGAGGGTAAGGGCATTGGTATCCAGACCCACCAGGTGGACCACACCGTAGTCCATGCTCCACCACTCCTCACCGTAGTCCCCCCCGCCCCGGGGCAGGGCGAAAGCCTCGTAGTACTCCGGAGCGTTGTTCTCGTGGTTCCCCAGGACCGTGAGATAGGGCGCGTCTTTTATCAGGGGGGCGGTGGCCCAGAAGAAGCGGGAATCCCATTGGTCCTCCACGCCGCCGTTTTCCACCAGATCCCCGGTGTGCACCACAAAGCGGGGCCTGTCGGCCGCCATGGCCTCCACCACCATTCGGTGCCTCTCAGGGAAGGTGCGGGTATCCCCGTAGACGGTGAAGACGAAGTGATCGAGATCAAAGGAGCTCGTCCAGAAGGTCCCCACTGGGCTTTCCACACCGTCTCCCAAGATCACTTTATAGGAGTAGGCCGTGTTCGGTTCGAGGCCCTTGAGCTCGACGTGATAGATGCTGTCTTCATCGGCTGCTTCGGCCGGGACCTCCAGTGAGAGACCAAGCTCCCCGGTGGAGGAAAAGTTATCGGCGAGGTCATAGTAGACGACGGCCTTCACCGGCACATCGGTCTTCCAGCTCACCACCATCCCGCCAGGCTCGTCCCCGAAGCCGAGATACGGCTGGCGGATGAAGTCCGCCCCTAAGGACATAGCCCCTAAAAAGGTGATCCCGAAAGCGATAACGGCTATCTTACCGCGGAGCGAGAAGCTCATCGCCTTTTCACCTCCCAATGGTCACTGGTAGAAGACCCAGCGGCGGCTGAGGCGCATCTGTATTAGGGTGATGACGAAGATGATCACGAAGAGGATGTTGGCCACCGCCGCGCCTTCTCCCAGATGGTATTCGCCGAAGGCCTTGTGATAGAAATAAATCATGATGGTCATGGCCGCGTTCAAAGGTCCGCCGGTGGCGCCCGGCCAAAGGACATAGATCTCGTTGAACACCTTGAAGGCACCGATGATGGAAATGATAAAAAGGAAGAAGGTTGTGGGGGAAAGGAGAGGCAAGGTGATGTAGCGAAACCGGGCCCAGGCGTTAGCCCCGTCCACCTCGGCGGCCTCATAGTAAGTGCGGTCGATGCCCTGGAGGCCGGCGAGGTAGATCACCACGTTGAAACCGGTGTACTTCCAGATCCCCAGGATGATCACCGCCGGCAGGGCGAAGGAGGGGTTATTGAGCCAATCAATGAAGTTCACGTGGAAGAGCTTATTGAGGATGTAATTCAGAAGCCCGTAATCTCTGTCGTAGAGCCAGAGAAAAACCATGGAAGCGGCGATGCTGGGGGTGACGTAGGGAAGGAAGTAAGCCGTGCGGAAGAAAGATTTCGCCCGGATTCTGGAGTTGAGGAGGAGAGCGATGAAAAGCCCTAAGGTCAGCTGGGGGATAACGCTTCCCAGTACATATGCCACGGTGTGCCACAGGGATCGCCAAAAGAGCTCGTCCTTGAAGACGGTCAGGTAGTTATCCCAACCCACATAGCTGGGATGTAAAAGATCGGGATAGTACCTGTGGGCACTGATCCAGAAGGCTTTGAAGAAGGGATAAAAGGTGAAAGTCCCGAGTATGACCAAAGCTGGGAGTAGATAGATATAGGCATAGAGGGTCTCCCTCCAAAACCTCCCCCTTCCATAACGTTCTTGCCAGGAAAGGTTCAGACGCTCCCGGAAGGAAACCCTCCAGCCCCTGGGTTCCATCGTCAAAAACCCCTTTCAGAACTCGAACGCGAAGGGGGGAGGCTGGGGCCTCCCCCCTTCGCCCCCGATGGCTTAACCCTGCGCTTTGAGGTATTTGGTCTCGATGATCTTCGCGGCATCATCCAAAGCCTGTTGTGGCGTCTTTTTGCCCAACATCACCTCTTCGAAGGCGGTACCGATAACCTGGCGGATGTTGTACATGTTGGCATGATGTGGATAAACGAAGCCCTTGAGGAGCATCTCGGTGGGAGCTTTGCGCTCGGGGTGCTGGGCGATGTACTCCTCCCACTCAGGAGAGGAAAGGACGGAGATCCGCACCGGCAGGTACCCGGTCTTGATGGCCCAATAGCGGGTGGCCTCGGGTGATATCAGGTACTTTGCGAACTCGACGGCTGCCTCTTGCTGCTCCTCGGTGGTCCCCAAGGTGAAGACGCCGATATTGGTTCCCTGGATCATCGATTCGCCATTGGCCGGACCCACAGGCAGGGCCGCGGTGTTCCAGCCGTGGTGGCCGGCCGAGGCGGAGGCCACGAAGGGGATACCGGCGGAGGAACCGACGTACATAGCCACACGGCCGCTGCCGAAGGGGCCGGAGAGGTAGCCGGACTGGTAGAGACTGTATTTCTTGAGCTGGAGGAGGAAGTTCATTGCGGTGATCCCGGCCTCGGAGTTGATGAGGCACTTGGTCATGTCCTCGTTGAAGATCACCCCGCCGGCCTGATGGAAGAATTCGATGAATAGCTCCGGGTATGGTCTGATGCCGAAGCCATATTGGTCGATCTTCCCATCGCCGTCCTTATCCACCGTCAGGGCCTTGGCCATCTCCAGGAGCTCATCCCAGGTCGTGGGGGGCTTGTCGATGAGGTCGGTGTTGTAAAAGAGGACCATGGCCGACTTGTTGAAGGGCAGGGTCACAAGGGTTTTTTCTTCGTTCACCACAAATGTGTTGGAAGTGATCAGGGACTGGGGGATATCGGAAAGGACGTCTTCAGGGATATAGGGTTCCAGCGGGAGGAGGGCACCAGCGTCGAGGAATTTCACCGTCCAGTCCTCGTACATCTGTGCCATGACCGGGGGCTTCCCCGCCAGGACAGCGGCTAAGAGCTTTTGGGAAAGGTCGCCGTAATGTCCTTGATACACCAGCTTTATCTGGATATCCGGATGGGTTTCCATGAATTTGCTTGCAAGGTATGTCAGAGCATCTTTATGGGCTTTGGTCATGGCGTGCCAGAAGGTCACCGTCACCTTTGGGGTCCCCAAGGCCGCTATCCCGAAGGCCAATCCCACAAGGAGCAAGGTCAACGCGAATTTTCGCATAACTACTCACCTCCGTTTAAGTTTTTTGTAACATTTGTAACATTGTGCTATATAGCTCGGCTCTCACCCCCTTTAGGATTTAAGTCCGCTGCGGGTTATCCCCTGGATGAATTGTTTCTGGGTGAAGAAGAAAAGCAAAAGGATCGGCAGCATAGCCATGGTGGAAGCTGCCATCAAGGGACCGTACTCGGTGCCGGCCTCGGCCCTGAAGATAGCCAAGCCCACCGGTACAGTGCGCATCCTATCGGAGTTGGTCATGATCAGTACCCAAAGGAAGGCGTTCCACGAACCGATGAACTTGAAGAGAGCCACCGTGGCGATTCCCGGCCGGGATAAGGGTACCATCACCGTCCATAGGTACCGGAAGCGGCCGCATCCGTCGATCCTAGCGGCATCCCAGAGTTCATCCGGGATGGTGAGGAAGAACTGACGCAGGAGAAATATACCGAAGACTGAGACCAACCACGGCACGATCAGGGCATAATAGGTATCGAGCCAGTGCAAGGTGCGGGCGATCGTGAGATAGTTGGGAACGAGGAGCATTTCCCCTGGGATCATCATGGTCCCTAAGAAGGCTATAAAGAGGACGTTTTTTCCCAGGAAATCCATTTTGGCAAAGGCATAGGCCGCGAGGATGGTGAAGAAAACCTCACCGATAGTGGTCACAGTGGCAACGAAGAAGCTGTTGAAAAAATAACGGCCGAAGGGAGCGGCGTTCCAGGCGTCGGCGAAGTTTTGCCAGTAGAAACGGGAGGGCAACCATTTGGGTGGCATCAACTGGATTTCGTTCGCGGGTTTGAAAGCGGTGGAGATCATCCAGAAAAAAGGAAAAATCATTACAATGGTCCCGAGGATAAGCAGAACATAAATTCCTAAAAGGTAAGCCCGCCTCTGCAGGATATAGACCTTACCTTCTTTCTTCAAAGCTTTCCCTTTTGGTCGAAGCAACCGGATTTGAACCAGTGACCTCTGGTCCCATGCCGGTCGCTACTGGACTACACTGCAGCCCAAGTTTACATAACACCAGCCCCCTTGCCAAGGACTTTGAAAGGGGTCCACGTATCAGGGGTGCTCGGCCTCCTCCTCAAATTCTCGAGGGATTGTGGCAAAAGACAGGGGACCTTTGCGGGAGGTAGCCCTGGCGCCCGTGCTTTACCGGCTGGGCCTGAACTCCAGGAAGACAACTTGGGTTTTAGGCCGGCTGGGGAAAGACGTAATCCATGTGGCAGTGAAATCAGTGATGGGTGATGAGTGATGTGTGACGGGTTGGAAGGAAATTGAACCCCACTCCGGACCCTTTCCCCGGTGATCGTGGTGGATGAGACCTGGGTGAGGGTGAAAGGGAAGGATGCCCGGATCTATGTGGCCCTGGATCCGAGGACCTCGAGGATCATCTACCTGGAGCCCTTCTTCAGACGTGACGAGCACACCACGGACCTCTTCCTGGAGCATCTGGTGGAGGAGTACGGGGAGTGGCCCAGGGAGGTGATCACGATGGGGGAAGTTGGTACCGGGCTGCCTTCTCGTTCTGGCAGATGGAGGGAAGGATAAGCTGGAAGGTGGTGCGGGGTGGGGAAAGATCGGTGATCGAGGGCTTCTTCGGGGAGTTCCTCAAACGAAGGGTCAAGGACTTCGACAGGTACTTCCCTACGGGGAGTTTGGAAAGCTTGAGAAGTTGGCTTTCCACCTTCGCCTGGTTCCACAACTCCCTCATCGAGGGCTATTTTTAACAGGGCCCCATCGTATTTGCTTGAGAACATGTTCGTGTGGGGTTAAACTATGTTTTGTGTCGAAGGTCAGAAAGACTTTGCGCCCATATATTTTCATTTTGCCCACCCTTCTCTTCTTAGGCCTTTTCACATATTGGCCTGTTTTTAAATCCGTCTATTACAGCTTTTTTCGCTGGAACCTCTTCACCCCCCAACGAATTTTTGTGGGGGTCGATCTCTACCGCGAGGTATTACAGGATCCACTTACCTGGAAGGTGCTTAAAAATACTTTCCAACTTGGCCTTGAAACCCTCGTTCCCAGTGTAGTGGTTGGCATGGCACTTGCGCTATTATTGAACCGACCCATACGTGGGATTTCCTTGTTTCGACTGTCCGTGTACTATCCTTCAGTCCTTCCAACGGTAGCATTGGGCGCTATCTGGGTCTTCCTTCTCATTCCCGGCTATGGGCTCGCCCCCTATTACCTGGAAAAACTGGGATTGGGACAACCCAGGTTCTTGGAAGATCCTCGTTTGGCTTTACACACCATCGCCTTCGTTACTGTTTGGAAACAGGCCGGTTATTTTATGATCTTCTTCCTAGCCGGCCTGCAAAATATTCCAGCTTATTTGTATGAAGCGGCTATCATTGAAGGTGCAGGTCCATTTCAACGTTTTCGTTATATAACTTTTCCCTTATTAAAGCCGATCTCTCTTTTCGTGATTGTCATGGCCCTAATAGGTTCAGTGCAATGGGTTGACCAAATCTTCATTATGACTCAGGACGCAGGTCCCTTTAACTCTACCAACATCCTGCTCTTTCATATATACCAAACAGCATTTCAATATTGGGATCTCGGCAGGGCTTCTGTACTCACCGTTATACAGGTATTAATCCTCATTTCAGGGACACTTTTGGCCTTCAGGGTATTCGAGCGGGGCATCTACTATGAACAAACGTAGGGGAAAGCGGTTAGTGACAAATTTAGGCTATTCATTGTTGATTTTGGCGGTTATATCCGTTTGGCTGATCCCACTCTGGTGGACGGTGATTACCGCCATTCGCCCCGTTTCCGAAACCCTGAGCCTCAAGCCGCAATGGATTACACGGAAGCCCACATGGGAAAATTTCGCTCGGGCGTTAGAGATGGCTCCATGGGGAAAATACTACCTAAACACGTTTCAGGTAGTTGTGGGTACATTTCTTATTCAAATGTTTACTATCATCCCCGCCGCGTATGCTTTCGCCAGGCTCAGATTTCCGGGAAGGGATCTCCTTTTTTACGTGCTGTTAGTTCAACTTATGCTTCCTGCAGCAGCTCTTATCTTTCCCAATTACACTACCATAAAGACTTTGGGTCTCGTGGACACAAAGATCGCGCTTATGCTCCCATATGCCGCCTCTGCTTTCGGCACTTTTCTCCTCCGCCAGGCTTTTCGAACCATCCCACAGGAGCTCGAAGACGCCGCCCTGATAGACGGTTGCAACTGGTTAGGGCTCGTCCGACATGTCTACCTTCCCCTGATAAAGCCGGTTTTTGTCGCCTTCGCCTTGAACTCCATCATCTACCATTGGAACGAGTTCCTTTGGCCTCTCGTGGTAATCAATTCGCCCGACAAGCGAACCCTCACTTTGGGATTAGCGATGGCCTTCAAATCACAAGAAACGGGGTTTGATTGGCCTTTAATGACCGCTACTTTGCTTATCGTTATCGCTCCTTTACTTGTGCTCTTTGTTGTTTTTCAACGTTGGTTCATTCGTATTTATGCCCAATCTGGAATAAAAGGATAAGGAGGTGGTTGAAGGGGATCAAAAACGATACGGAAGTTTCAACTTTATGCAAATTTAAGGAGGGAAACGATGCGAAAATATCTTTTATTAGGCATCTTGATCATCGGAATAGGGTTAGGTCTTGTGGCCGAAACAGTAAGGCTTACATTCTATTATCCTGTTTCGGTAGCAGGGCCTCTGGCAAAGGTAATCGATAGAATGGTGGCGGAATTCAACGCCTCACACCCCGACATCGAGGTGACGCCTGTCTTCGCTGGCGGATACAACGACACTCTGCTTAAAGTTCAAGCCGCCATCTTGGGAGGAACTCCTCCGGATGTGGCTATCCTCCTTTCCACCGACCTCTTCACTCTAAAGGCCATTGATGCCATTGTGCCTTTGAACGGTTTCATCTCTGCAGACGAGGATGGCCAGGAATACGTCCGGGATTTCTTCCCAGCTCTCATGGCAAATTCACTCCTTGAGGGAAAGATCTGGTCTATCCCGTTCCAGCGGAGTACCCCCATCCTCTACTACAACAAAGATCTCTTCCAAGAAGTCGGCTTGGACCCGGAAAGACCTCCAACTACTTGGGACGAACTCGTGGAATATGGTCTTAAACTCGTTAAGCGAGCTCCAGACGGGTCCGTCACCCGCTGGGGGCTCGAGGTCCCGTTTAGCGGTGGATTCATCTGGAACTTCGAGGCTTTCATCTATCAGACCGGTTGTCCCGGTTGCAACGAGGTAAAGATCGTGAGCGATGATGGGACTGAAGTGTACTTCACCAGCCAGCATGTCCTCACCGCGTTACGGTTCTTCCGTGACCTTTCCGTTTACTACAAGATCATGCCCAACGGTTACATCAACTGGGGCACGGTCCCTTCCGACTTCCTCGCCGGCCGCGCGGCCATGATTTATCACTCCACGGGAAGCCTCACGCACATTCGCAACAACGCCTCTTTCGACTTCGGCGTGGCCTTCATGCCGGGCCTGAGCTGTTACGGCACCCCCACAGGGGGCGGGAATTTTTACATCTTCAAAAATATTCCCAAGGGACATCAGAAGGCTGCATGGATCTTCGTGCGCTGGATGACTTCACCTGAAAAAGTAGCGGAGTGGTCCATCAAATCAGGATATATAGCTGTACGTCGCTCCGCTTACGAAACCGAATTAATGCGAGAATTCACGGCTGCACATCCCGAGTACCTCGTAGCTCGAGATCAGCTAGCATATGCCCATAAGGAATTCGCTTCTTATAACCGTGCCAAGGTAACCAAGATCCTTTTCGATCAGTTAGCTCGTGCTATTCTCGGTGAAACGACACCCGAGGAAGCCCTTGAGGAAGCCCAACGCCAAGCCAGCACTGAACTCGCGCCGTTCAGGAAATAGAATCCCCTTCAGTTGTGTTAAGGAGGCGCGCCGTAGTAGCCCGGCGCGCCTCCTTATTTAGCAGGCTCTTCTCTTGTAAACCCGCGGCTGACCAAGGCGCGGTCGCAGAGGCGATCGGGACAGTGGAGGGAGGGGAGGAGCCCGGCCACGATGCGGCCGATGGGGTTCGTGCCCCGGGCGAGGTAGTGGGCGAGCTGGGCGTGGAGGCACTTTATCCGGGAGCGATTCCTGAGCCCGGCGATTCCCGTCTCCACCGAATCCCAGGCCCCAACCTCCTTGAGGAATTCCCTGTCCTCGGGGGAGAGCAAGGAGATCCGCTCGCGGCGGTACTCCTCGTGGGCCTCCAGGTACTCGGAAAGGAGCTCCGCGTCGCGCGCGAGCCTCTCCTCCAGCTCCTTCACCATCCCCCGGGCTTCCAGCTTCCCCACCTCCCGCACCAGATACGGACAGGTGAGCCAGAAGAGGGTGGGGAACACCTCGAACCCGTTCCCTTTGATGAGGGGGTAGTTCACGGTCACCTGGGGGTAGCCGTGGGGGCAATCCCGGGCGATGGCCACCACCCCGCGGGGGTAGCGCCCTATCTGCCAGCGGATGACCTCGATGTCCCGTTGAGAGGGAGGGCGGTCCATCAGAAGACCCGATACGTGGATACCCGAGTCCACGCCATGGCCCACTCCCGCAGCGATATCTCCTCCCTCCCGTACCTCCCCAGGGGCTTGAAGGCCGAAAGGATGAGACGTGTTCCCTCTTCCAATGTCACGTCGCGTTTCAGGATCCCCGCAAGCGATCCGGTGGGACCGGGCTGCGAGGGCACACCGGAGGGGGAATAGCCCGGCCGCAGGGCCAAAAGAACCTTCTCCATGGGGATGCGATCGTCCCAGAGGAGCAGGGTCCCGTGGAAGAGGAGCCCGCGGCGGCGGTACTGGGCCATCCCCGAGACCTTCAAGTCCCCCACCAACACCGAGCTCCCGTTCACCCTGGCCCTGAGTCCAAGCCTCTCCCCCAGGGCTTCCGCCAGAAGGCCCCCGATGATCTCGTATGCCTTCCTCACGTCGGCCCAGGGGCCGTCCAAGGGGAGGATGAGGGAGAAGTTGAGGTTCCCGGGATGGTGGTAGACCGCCCCGCCCCCGCTGGGCCTCCTCACCACCGGGATCCGGTAGCGGCGGCAGAAATCGAGATCCGCCTCGTCCTTGGGGTTCTGCCCCCTGCCGATCACCACGCAACGGGGGTTCCGCCAGATGCGGAGGGTGGGGGGGACGCGATCCTCCCCATAGCTCCGCAGGATGGATTCCTCTAGCGCCAGGTTCTCCGCCGGGTCCCTCAGCGAGAAATCGATGATCACCCGCATGAAAGCTCCCTATACACCTCGGCCGCCCGGAACGAGGTCCGTGCCAAAGGGCCCGCCACCACGGCCCTGAACCCCATCCTCAGGGCCTCCTCTTCCAGTTCCCTGAACTCCTCGGGGCTTAGGTACCTCGCCACCGGGGCCTTATCCGGCCCCGGCCTCAAGTACTGCCCGAGTACCAGTATATCCACCCCGGCCTCCAAAAGATCCTCCATGGCCAGGCGGACCTCCTCGGCCGTCTCCCCGAGCCCCAAAAGGAGGGAGGACTTGGTGAGGATCCCAGGCGAAAGCTCCTTGACCGCCTTCAAAACCCACAGGGAAAGCTCGTAAGAGGCCCTGGGGTCACGGATCCGCGGGGTGAGGCGCCGCACCGTTTCCAGGTTATGTCCCACAACGTGCGGCCCCGCGGAGATCACGGTTTCCAATGACCCCCGCTTCCCCGAGAAATCGGGGATCAACGCCTCCACCACGGCTTCCGGGGACGCCCTCTTCACTTCCGCTATCACCCAGGCCCAGTGGGCCGCCCCCCCATCCGGAAGGTCGTCCCGGTCCACGGAGGTGAGCACCACATACGAGAGGCCGAGCTCCGCCACCGCGCGGGCGATGCGCTCGGGCTCCTCGGGATCCACCCTTCCCCCGGGCCAGCCGGTCTTCGTGGCACAGAACCGACACGACCTCGTACAGACATCCCCGAGGATCATGAAGGTGGCGGTGGAGGCGCCCCAGCAGCGCGGGATATTGGGGCAGCGGGCCGACCAGCACACGGTGTGGAGGCGGTGACGGGAAAGGATCTCATCCATCCTCCGCACCGTGTCCACATCGCTTACCTCCACCCTGATCCATCCCGGCCTCATGCCGCCACCGCCTCCGGCAGTCCCCCCTCCACGGGGTGCACCCCGAAGACACCCGCGAAGGCCTCCCGGGCCCGGGATTCCGCCTCCCCGAGCCCAACGGGCCGTCCCAGGAGGGACGATAAGGAAGTGGCCTTGGCCCAATGGATCCCACAGGGAACTATGAACTCGAAGCCATCCGGATCCAGATCCACGTTCAGGGCGAGCCCATGCATGGTGATCCAGCTCCGCACGTAGATTCCCACCGAGCCGAGCTTCCTGTCGCCGGCCCAGATCCCCGGATATCCCGGGAGCCTCCCTGCCGCGATCCCGAAGGAGGAGGCCACGCGGATCATCACCTCCTCCAGGGCCCAGATGTACCACTTCACGCTCCGCTTCCAGCCGCGCAAGTCCAGGATGGGGTAGAGGACGAGCTGTCCCGGGCCGTGGTAGGTGACGTCACCGCCGCGCTCCGCCTCCACGAGATCTACACCCTTCGCGACGAGATAAGCCGGGTCGGCGAGGATATGGCGGGGGTCGGCGGACCGCCCCAGGGTGATCACGGGCTCGTGTTCCAGGGAAAGCACCGTATCCGGTATCTCGCCTTTGCCGCGCAGGGAATGGAGCTTCCGCTGGATTTCCAGGGCCTTGTGGTAACGGACCCTGCCCAAGGAAACCCAGAGGATCCTCTTCATTCAGCGTCTCCCTTTTCTGCGATCTTCCCTATCACCTCGCCCGGGGCGGCGGTCCTCCCCTCGGGGACCAGGATGGCGAACAGCTTCCCCTTCACCGGGGCCTCGATGACGAAGGTGGCCTTCTCGGCCTCCACCTCGGCCACCGCCTCCCCGGCTTCCACCTCATCGCCCACATCCCGCAGCCACCGCACCACCCGAACCTCTTGCACGTCTCCCAAAGGCGGCACGACGATATCGGCCAATTCCACCTCCTTTCGGCGTCCCATTCTACCCCAGGGGCAAAGGGAACGATACGGAATTAAAATGGGGTGAAAGACGGAGGTTGCACTCCGAACAAAAGGAGGTGACACTCCGGTGCGCTCTTTGGGAGCTTTTGCCTTCTTGCTTTCCCTGGCTTTCCTCGGCTGGGCGGGGGAGCTCGTGGTGGCCGTTTCCACCGAGCCCCCGACCCTGGATCCCACCACCAATCCCGCGGCGGCCATCGATCTCCTCTTGCACCATAACCTCTACGAGTGCCTCGTCCAGGTGGACGCCGAGGGGAACTATCGCCCCAGGCTCGCCACCTCCTGGGAGGTGTCGCCGGACGGGCTCACCTGGACCTTTCATCTGCGCCGCGGGGTGTCCTTCCACGACGGTACCCCCTTCGATGCCGAGGCGGTGAGGGGATCGTTTCTTCGGGCCATGGCCCCGGACACCTTGAACCCCCATCCCGAGTACTATTCCGATATCGCGGCGGTGGAAGCGGTGGATGAGTACACGGTGCGGTTCCGCCTCAAAAGGCCGGTCCCCTACTTCCTCGCCGTCCTGGCACAGGCCGACTCCGTTGTCGTCCCGGTGAAACCGCGCACGGGAAAGCCCTTGGCCGAATACCCCGTGGGCACGGGGCCCTTCGTGTTCCGGGAGTGGCGTCCGGGAGATCGGCTCGTTCTGGAAAGGAACCCGTACTACTACGAGGCCGGGATCCCGGCCTTGGACCGCGTGGTCTTCCGTTTCATCCCGGACGATTCGGCCAGGGTGCTGGCGCTCAGGGCCGGGGATGTGGACGTGGCCGTGGATGTGCCGCCCCAGCTCGCGGTAGGGCTGGAGGGGGACTGGGATTTCGTGGTGGTCTCCGGTCCCATGAACCTGGTGCAGATCTTGGCCATAAACAACGCCCACAAACCCTTCGATGATCTCCGGGTCAGACAGGCCATCGCCCACGCCATCGACCGGGGGAAGATCATCGAGCTCGTTTCGTTGGGATACGGGACGCCCATCGGCGGACCGCTTACCCCCGAAACCCCCTACTATGTGGACCTGACCGACCTTTACCCCTACGAGCCGGCGAGGGCCCGGGAGCTTTTGGCCCAGGCCGGATATCCCGATGGATTCGAAACCACCATGACGCTTCCCTCAAATTACGAGTTCCATGTGCGCACCGGCGAGCTCATCGCCGCCATGCTCTCCGAGGTGGGGATCAAGGTGAAGATCCAGCTGGTGGACTGGGGGACTTGGCTCGAGAAGGTCTACGCCCAAGCCGACTACGACCTCACCGTGATCGGCCACATCGGCCGCCTGGACCCGGCCCTCATGCTCACGGGATACGGGAGGGAACGCCCCGACTACTACTTCCGCCGCGGCTGGAGGAACGAGGAGCTGGAGAAGCTTCTAGAGGAGGGAAAGACCTGCATGGATCCCCAAAGGCGCCGGGAGATCTACGCGCGGGCGCAGCGGATCATCGCCGAGGAGGTGGTGAACTACTTCATCCAGGATCCCCACCGCATCATCGCTGCCAGGAAGGGGATCGAAGGCCTCGCGGTATATCCGATCTACGTCCTGGATCTATCGCGGGTGAGCGAGGGATAAAAGCCCCCGGGTGCCCGACCGCATCGGGCGCCCGGGAAGCGACTCACTTCCACGTGGAGTTCGGGTCGGGATCGTATCCCCGCCGGTCGTTGCCGTCGACTATCTCCCACCAAGGGGAGGCGGGCGAGAGGGAAGCCCTGGCCGAGACCCTGTGGTAAAGGATCTCGTCGTAGGGCCCCAGGAGGAAGACGGAGAGCGAGGCCCCAGAGATGAGCCGATATCGCGGCCTGGAGTGGCTTTGGAGCTCGACCTCGAACGCCTTCTTGAAGGTCCCGCTCAGCTTTTGGTCCCCTCCAGCGATCCGGGACTCCACCATGAAGGGCGAGGCCGCGCCGTCCACGCTGAAGATGCCCTGATAGGCGGCCGAATAGGCGGCTATCTTCTTTTCCTTCTTGGCCTCCTCCAGGAGGCCCACGAGCTCATCCCGCGCCGTTTCCTCCGCCTCGTCAGCGAGCCACTCGAAGAGCTTTTCGGGCCTACGCAAGCGCTCGGGGATAACCTTTTTCACCACGCGCTGGACTGCCCCACCCGGGAAGACTTCCCCGAGTATCAATCCCACGAGCTCCTTGGCGAGCTCCTGGCCGATAGCCCAACTGATCCGGTAATCCTGGACCACCTCCAGTTCATATGGGCTCGTGGGCGGCACGATCCTCACCTCGGCTCTACCCTCCACCGGGAGGTCATCATCCCCCACCATGGGACACACGTAGATCACGGGGGTCGCCAGCGCGGCGTCGATGATCCCACCGGGGGAGAAGGGATCCCCGAGCATCACGTAGGCCCCGCCCATGGTGGCCGTCCATTCCCCGGATATACCGGTGAGATCTATCTCCGCCCCGAGCTCCACCCCGTTTTCGCTGGCTGAGTTCGCGCTCGCCGAGGCGTAGTAGCTCGAGATCTCTATGGCCTTCCTGGGGATCGCCTTGATCCTCAGGGTGCCCGCGCTGGCGAGCTCGTAGACGGGGACGTCGTGGCTGAAGATCAGGTAAAGCTGTGGGAAGCTCACCTCGGCGGTGGTCACCCTCCCGTCGCTGTAGCGGAAGCGGAGCTCCGTTTTCTTCCCGGAGACCGATCTCACCCTATGTATCCTCCCGTCGGGGGTCTTTATCTCCGCCTCGAGCTCCCACCATCCCAATGCTGCCTCACCGCCGCGGATGTGGATTTCATCGAGGTGCTTTTCCTGGACGCGGAACCAGGTGTCTTGGTTTATGGGGGTCTCCCTCACCCTTTCGAGCCTGGGGACCTCCAGGGTGTCGAAAACGCCGAACTCCTTCACCGGAACAGGGAGGGCCCAGCTCCATCCCTCTATTTCGATCAGACCGGCGCGTTTCCTCTCCTCGATGCCTGGGATCCATTCCGTGGGGAGATCGACGTAGTACGACGGCCCCACCGCATACGTCCGCGATACCGCCAGGGGATGTAGCTTGGCCACGAGCTCAAGCACCACGCTTCCCGGTACGGCCTCTACCCGGAACCTGAGGAGCTCGTCCACGGTCTGTTGCTGGAAATAAACCGGATTCTCCTCCTCAGCCGCCGTAAGCCCCGTAGGGGATCCCCGGCGTATCCCGACACCAAGGAGGATGAGCCTTGGCTCGGGGCACGGGAGGGCCACCTCCCCGAGCTGGTAGAAGGTGGAGCCGAAGAAAGAGAGCTTGATGAACTGGCTCACTTCTATGGGCTTATAGCCCGGCACCTCCAGCTTGACCGCCTTTATCTCCCCGTCCTTCGAAACGGGGACAAGGGAGAACCGCTGTTGTGACAAAGGCTTCCCGTCGCAACCCACGAGGCGCCCGCTCACGGTGCCCCCATCGAGGGGAACGGAGAAATCCCCCTTTCCATCGGTGGTCACCGATATGGGCTCGCCTGGGGGGGTCTGGGGCCCCGGGGGACCACCGGGAAGCAGGCACACCACGCCCACGTCTATGGTCCGGTACACCCGCCCGCGCTCGTCCATGGAGGAAAGGAGCTTGAACTTTTCGACGGTGACAATTCCGTATGGGGTCGTTATCCTCACCGACCCCACATCCCCAAGGTCCCGGATCCCGAGGCGACCGGGCTTCGGGAGGAGCCGGACGCTTACCCGCACCCCGGGCAGGGGCTGTACCGTACAGCGCGTCAGGATCCCGGTCACCACCGTGTCGGGGATCTCCTCCACCGGTACCCGGAACCTTCCTTCCTCATCGGTGGCGTAAACGGGCTCGGTGGGGGGAAGCTCCGGGCCCCCTCCTGTTACCTCCAGGACCACAGTAATCCTCATGGGATACGGAACGCCGGCGGTCCAAGCCTCGAGGATGAGTTCGAACCTCTGCCCCGCGCTTCCCGCGGGGACGGTGAACCGGTACTCGGCCGTGACCGTTCCCCACCCGGAGGCCGCCGGGAGGACGGGCCATCCAGGAGGTGACGATACCATGCGGATGTTCACCGCCCCCGGGGGATCGCGCCGTGCGAAAAGCTTAAGGAGAGCCGAGCTCCCCTCCCGTACCAGACAGCGGATGCCGCCCGCGGTCTCCTGGCACGTCCCCGCTCCCTCGAGCCGAGCGGAGAACTCCAGCCTGACGCCCTGCCCCCACTCGCCCGGGCCGTACTGTGCCATCCCATGAAGGGCCCAAAGGACCACGAGGAACAACGGGAGGAACTGCCTCACCTCATCCACCTCCCGCTCCAATTACACCCGGGAAGCTCTAGGGTTTCAAAGCGATTTTTAAAGAAAAAACGTGATGTCTAGAAGCCCAGGAGGTCCAGGGCCTCGAGGACCCCGGCCGCGATCCTCCAGGAGCGGTCCGCTACCCGGAAGCAGACCGATGGGTCCCCCCGGGGGTCGATCTCCACCACCTTGATCCCGGCGGGGACCTCTACCCCGGAGCGCACTATCCCCCGCACCACCCCGGAACAGGGTGCCCGCAGGTCCTCGTCGCCGCAGCGGGCGACGATCTCGCCCTCTCGACCCGGTCCCCGATCACCTTGAAGCCCTGAAAAACACCTCCCCTCTTGCTACGGATCACTCGGCCGTGGGAG
>JALVLL010000281.1 GCA_027027485.1 Candidatus Bipolaricaulota bacterium
CTTTTGCAGGAGCTAGGGTGATCACTATGGGAGCTGAAGCGGTGATCGAGGTCGAGGGATTGGTGAAGCGTTACGGGGATCTCGTGGCGGTGAACGGGATCTCCTTCGAGGTGTATCGGGGGGAGATACTGGGACTTCTCGGGCCTAACGGGGCGGGGAAGACCACCACCGTGGAATGCATCGAGGGCCTCCGGATACCGGACGCTGGGGAGATCGAGGTGCTGGGGATGAAGGCCGGCCCCACCAGCTACGCCATCAAGGCGCGGCTGGGGATACAGCTCCAGGGAACAGCGTTCCTTCCCCACCTCACGGTGGAGGAGACCCTGAAGCTCTTCGCGGCCCTCTATCCCAAGTCCGTCCCCGTGGGGGAGCTTTTGGAGCTTGTGGCCTTGAGGGAAAAGCGACGCTCCCGGGTAAAGGACCTCTCGGGGGGGCAGAGGCAGCGGCTCGCCGTGGCCACGGCCCTGGTGAACGACCCCGAGATACTGATCCTGGATGAGCCCACATCGGGCCTCGACCCCCAGGCCCGCCGCTCCCTCTGGGACCTCATCTCCTCCCTGAGGGAGCGCGGGAAGACCGTCCTCCTCACCACCCATTACATGGAGGAGGCCGAGCACCTATGCGATCGCGTGCTCATCCTGGACCACGGGGAGATCATCGCCCTGGGGAGCCCGGAGGAGCTCATCTCCCGCCACTCCGAAGGGATCCCCATCGAGCTCCACCTAGGAGGGGACGGGGAGAGGCCGGATTTGTCCGTGCTTCCCGGGGTGAGGAAGGCGGTCTGGGAGGACGGTACCGCCGTCCTCTACTCCGACTCTCCCGTGGAGACCATTCGGGCGGTCTCCGCCCTCGCGGAAGAGGGGAAGATAGCGCTCCAGGACCTCGTCATGCGTAGGGTGTCACTGGAGGACGTGTACCTCGTTCTCACGGGAAGGAGGATCCGCGAATGAGGGCCTTCAGGGCGCTTCTTGTGGCGGAGTTCAAGAACTTCTTCAGGGAGCGGATGGCCATCTTCTGGATGTTCGTCTTCCCGATCTTCTTCATGCTCCTTTTCGGGTTCGTCTTTGGCGGGAGCGAGGCCCCGATAAGGCTCAAGTTAGGGGTGGTAGTGGAAGGAGAGGATCCGGCGATCCAGGGGATGCTCCAGGGCCTTTCCCGTATCCCTGTGATCGAGGAGGTCCACCGCGGGGCCCTGGAGGAGGAGCTCGCGGCCCTGAAGAAGAGGAAAAGGGACGGGGTGCTGGTCTTCCCGGAAAGCGTTGTGGGGAGGATCGCCCGGGGCGAAAAGGTCGAGTTCACGGTCTACTACGATGCCTCCCGTACCAACACCCAACAAGTGCTCCTGGCGGTGCTACAGGAGTTTCTGGCCAAGTCCGAGGAGATCACAACGGGAAAGGAGCGGCTCTTTACACTGGAGGCGGAGCCCGTTCAAGTACGGGAGTTCCGTGCCATCGACTACATGACCCCGGGGATCGTGGCCATGACCCTGATGCAGCTTGGACTTTTCGGGGTGGCGGGGGTGCTGATTTCTTGGCGGGAACAGAAGATCCTGAGGAGGTTCTGGGCCGCGCCCGTGAGCCGCTCCGTCTTCGCCGCCTCCATAATCACCCAGCGCCTCATGATCTCCCTCATCCAAGCCGGGCTCATCCTCACGGTGGGGGCCCTGGTGTTCCATGTGGCGCTGGTGGGGGAGCGGGCCCTCATGGCCGGGGTAGTGATCCTGGGGGCGTTGACCTTCATCTCCCTGGGTTACATGATCGCCTCCTTTGTGCGCTCGATGGAGGCGGGGAACGCGATCCTGCAGATCTTGAACTTCCCCATGATGTTCCTCTCGGGGATCTTCTGGCCGGTGGAGTGGATGCCGGGGGTGTTGAGGCCAGTGATCTACGCCCTTCCCCTCACATATCTCGGCGATGCCCTAAGGCAGGTGATGGTGGAGGCGACGCCCTTGGTGCCACTGTGGGTGGATGTGGCGGTATTGGGGGGCTGGGCCATTGCATCGGCGGCCCTCGCGGTGAGGTTCTTCCGATGGGATTGAAGCGGAAGCTCGTGGTGACGGCGGCCCTGATCGAAAGGGAGGGCAGGGTCCTTTTGACCAAGCGGCTGGAGGGAGATGAGCTCGAGGGGCACTGGGAGTTCCCCGGAGGTGCGTTGGAGGAGGGGGAAGACCTCGCGGAGTGCCTTGCCCGGGAGCTCCGTGAGGAACTCGGAGTCGAAGTGGAGGTGGGCGAGGAGATCGCGGTGGTGGAGCACGATTACGGGGAGTTCGAGATAGAGCTCCACCTCCTTTCGGCGCGGATCGTGAGGGGGAACCCGCGCCCCCTGGGTTGTGCCGGGATCCACTGGTTCCGCTGGGACGAGATCCCCCAAGAAAGCCTCGCTCCCGCAGACAGAAAGCTTCTTTCCATGCTGAGAAAAGCCTAACGCGTTGCAATCCCCTCAGAGCGCTTAACAAGGCGGCTTGCCTTCCCCTTGCAGAATCGATCCCCGCGCAATAATGTAGCGATGCCATGAGTTTGGCGGTGAAAGTCTACGAGGCCTTCAAGGATGACGAGAAGAAGGCCAAGGTCCTTTCGGAAGTGATCGATGAGCTCGAGAGCCGCATCGCCCCGCTGCGGGACGTGGCCACGAAAGGGGATCTGGAGGTAACCAAGCTCGCCCTACAGAAGGAGATCGAACAAGTGCGGCTTTCGCTTCAGAAGGAAATAGAGCAAGTGCGGAAGGAAATCGAGCAAGTGCGTGGCGAGGTTACCCAGGTGAAGCTTTCGCTTCAGAAAGAGATCGAACAGGTGCGACTTTCGTTACAAAAGGAGATCGAGCAAGTAAAGGCCAGCATCATAAAATGGGTGGCAGGACTTTTGGTGGTGCAGACCGGCGTCATTGTCTCGGTTATCGCCCTCCTGAGATAGAGGGACCTTGTTCCAGGATAGGGGTTAGAACTCGAACTCCACCGAGAAGACGTGGGTGCTCGTCGAGATATCGCTTGCCGGAAGCGGGTTTATCAAGAAAGCATAGTCTAACCTGAATCTCTCCCACGGGGATACCCCCAGCCCCAGGGTGAAAACGGTGTGATATCCGTCCGCAAAGGGATCCAACCTCACCCCGCCGCGTATTGAAACCCATTCCACGGGCGAGATCTCGATCCCAAACCGCGGGGACAAAGGGACAAGTTCCCTGGGCTCCCAAACGAGATCTATGCTGGCTGAAACCATCCCTTCAAGGAAAGCAGCGGATATCCCGAACCGATGGATCCACGGGACGAAGACCACCGGCTCCTGACCCGTTCCCTCCCAGCGGTAGCGGGTCATCCCCACATCCTGGCTACAATAGGAAAGCCTCACCCCGCCGAGATCCACCAGGACCCCGATGTCATAGCCGAACCCCAGCGCCCTTCCCTCAAGCATCGCCTCGCGGTAGACCTTAAGCGAGCCACCGACAGAGATAGAGAGGCCCTCCTTCTCCTCCTCAAGGGCCAGGGAAAGGAAGAAAACGGAGCTATCGTAGTCGAATGTCCCCCCGTCTCCGGTGAGGGGGATATCGCTCACGTGGGAGTTGAACCAGCCGACGCCGTAGCCTAAAGCCTCGTAGCTCCCCGCGAGTCCCACGAACTGGACCCGATACCCCAGCTCCTCACCCCCACCGAAGGGCTCGGTGTACATCCCCCCAACCGAGAGCGGGATCCCCGCCAAGGAAGCCGGATTCCAATAGACCGCTTCCGGTCCGGGGGTCACGGCGGTGAATGCGCTCCCCATCCCCAGGGCCCGGGCCCCTATCCCGAAACGGAGCTGGGAAGCCGCATCCACCCCCGGGGGATACTGTTGGGATAAGGTCACGGCCCCAAACTGGGGAAGCGGAAGCAGAAGCAGAAGCACTACAAATCTAAGCCCCATCACTGTACCCCAAGGTTAGCGCCCGTACGGAAGCGTTCCAACCCGTATCTCATAGCCACCGTTCGACCTCCTCCGCGGAGGGGATCTCCGGGAAGGTCCCCCGGAACCGGATGATCCCCTTCCGATCGATAAGGATCACATGGGGAACCAAGGGGACTTCGTACAGCTCCACGATCCCCATCGCCCTCTCATACGAGCCCCATAGGGGGATGATCCCGTATCCGCCGGAACGCAGGTACTCCAGGGCGGCCTCGGGCTCGTGATCCAAGCAAACCCCGAGGATCACGAGCCCCCGATCCCGGTACTTTGAGAGAAGCTCCTGGAAATACGGCATGGCTCGTCGGCAATCCGGGCAGGTACTTTGCCAGAAAAGGAGCAGCACCACCTTTCCGCGGAAATCGCTCAACGAAACGGGATCCCCCGTGTCCAAACGTTCCAGGGAGAAATCCGGGGCTCGATCATCCACCTCGATCCCCACCTCGGGGCGGAGAGACACCAGCAACCATATCCCGATGCCGATGGCGGCTATCGGGATTACCATTACTAACTTGGCCCACTTGGTCTTAACCCGGCGGCCCAGGCGGCTCATCGCCCGCGGCCCATCCGGAATCGGCGTTGGAGAACGGTCCGCAAGCTCCATTGGAGCAGGCCCTCACCTTATACCAGTAGACATGTTCCTCCCCGGTCTCAACCGTGGTGTCGTGGAAGGAAGTGTCCTCGGTTTGAGCCAGTACGACATATTCTCCGTCCTCGGCCTCGGAACGGTAGAGGAGGTAATGATCCACTCCTATGACCTCGTCCCAAGTAATAACGATCTTCCCGGAGTACGCTCCATCCGAGGCAGTGAGGTTTTGAGGAGCTGAGGGGACATTACCGCCACCGGCATATCCCATCACCGCCCTGCTCCAGGGGCCGGGTCCTGCTTGGTTTCGAGCCCTTACCCTGTACCAGTAAACCGTGCCTGGGGTAACGGTATCGTCCACGTATGAAGTCGTGGTGATCCCGCGCGCCAGGTCGGAATAGTCGTTCTCACCCTCGGCCCTCCTCTGTATCTCGTAGCTTGTGGCACCCTGGGCAGCGTTCCAGGAAAGGACCACCTTATCCGGGAATTCCCCTTGGGAGGCATTCAACCCGGTGGGCGCCGGTGGCGTGGCCCTCGCCCTCCCCCTGGCGGCCGCCGAGAAATCGCTGCAGCCGAACCGATTACAAGCCTTGACACGGTAGTAGTAATCCCGTCCCGCTTCCACATTGCGGTCGTCATAGCTCGTTACTGAAGCCTCAACGCTTCCGATCATCGTGTAGTTGCCCTGCTCTGAGGTCGATCTCCATATCTCGTACCGGCGCGCCCCGGAGACCTCGTTCCAAGAAACTCGGATCTTGTCCATGTACTGGTCATAGCTCGCCGTCACCCCATCCGGAGGCGGCGGGACCAAGAATGCACAGCCTCCTAAAAGCAACGAAATCCCCAAGATGGCGAGCGGGATCACTTTTCTGATAAGCATTTTCTCTCGGCCACCTCCCGAAATCGAATCCGAAAGCATTTTACTTGACATCACAAAAAAGATAAAAAAGCGATCAGGGTCTCTTTAAGCTACCTTCCTCAGAAAACTCCGTGAGCAACGTCCGAACAAATCGGGGAGAAGGAATTGCCGCACTTTTTCACATTTCCCTTGCGAGGGTGACCGTTTTCGCAATAATGGGAGACGGACATGAGTTTGGCGGTGAAGGTCTACGAAGCCTTCAAGGACGACGAGAAGAAGGCCAAGGTCCTCTCGGAAGTGATCGATGAGCTTGAGAGCCGCATCGCCCCGCTGCGGGACGTGGCCACGAAAGGGGATCTCGAGGTAACCAAGCTCGCCTTACAGAAAGAAATCGAACAGGTGCGGAAGGAGATCGAACAGGTGCGTGGTGAGGTCGAGCGAGTACGACTTTCGCTTGAGAAGGAGATTGAACAGGTAAAGGCCAGCGTCATCAAGTGGGTAGCTGGGCTTTTGGTAGTGCAGACCGGGGTGATCGTCTCGGTGATCGCGCTCCTCAGGTGAAGCTATTTTGTCAGTGCGATGCCGATGATGGCGCCGATAATGGTGACCCACATAGGAATGAGGACCGAAATGGTCATACGGTAAAGGGCCTTCATATCGGCACGAAGGGACCCGATTTCTCTATAAACTTCTTCCCTGAACGATCCCATCTCTCTGCGGACGGCCGCGATCTCGCTGCGGAATTCGTTACGGAGCTCCTCCCGGAGGTTCACCATCTCCTCCCGAAGCGCATGTACCTCAGCTTCAAGTCTACCTAAGCGCTTGTCGATCTGTTCGAAGGCTCCCTCGATTTTGGCCATCCGCTCTTCAAGGCTTGTCTGTGCCATGACGTTCCCATTATACCGAAGTCTGGGATTTCTTAAGCGGAGCCACTCGAAAGAAAAAGGGCCCGGGATAATCCCGGGCCCTTCTCTTCCCCGGAGCGTGGGGTCTACCTGTAGATAGCGAGCTTCCTGAGGGAGGTGGTGACCCAGGTGTCACCCACCTTCACCTGCACCTGGTAGAGGTAGATCCCGTTGGCCAGGTACTCACCCAGCAGGTTCTCGGTGTGCCACAGAAGCTCTGGACCCTCGGCCTCCCCTTCCCACACGAGCCTCCCGGCGAGGTCATACACCCTCACCCGCAGAAGC
>JALVLL010000282.1 GCA_027027485.1 Candidatus Bipolaricaulota bacterium
CGAGAGATCGAACCTCATCCCTTCACCCCCAGAAGCTCCAGGTGCCTGCCCAGGTGCCGCTCGAGGCGGGCGTGATAGTCCTCCTCGTGCTCCAAGAGGACCTTCCTTAGGTCTTCGCCGAGTTCGCTCCGCAGGACCGAACCGTAGGCCACATGTAACACCTGCCGGGGATCCGGCTCGGAGAGTAGAGAGGCAAGCCCCGTATCCCCCAGAGCCGAGGGGTCCGGCAGCCGGGAGAGGTCGGTGGACAAGTGGTAGGTGGCCCTGTCCTCGGCGAACCTCTCCAACGAGAACCTGTAGATCTCGCGGAAGAGCTCCGGCTCCGCCTCGGCCACCACCTCCAGGGCCACGAGGTAACTCGTCCCCGCTGTCTTCACGTGGAAGAGATCCCCCGCCTCCTGCTTGAAGAGGGGGTAGAGGGAGAACTTATCGGAGCCCGAATGGAGGCTTATGCGATACCCCCCCAAGGCCCTGGCGATGGCCACGTGGGCCCGGAGGTCCCTCCGGAAGACCTCGAGATCCCCCTTGTAATCCACCGCCTTTTCCAAGGAACCCGAGAACCTGGGGGCGAGGCTCGAGACCTCCACGTCCCTCTTCTGTAGCTCCCGCACGATGAAGAAGTGCTCCAAGGGGGAGGTGGGCGATTCGGTCTCATCTATGGAGACCTCGAAGTCGAACCCATCGCCGAGCTTTTCCTTAATGGCGTGGTACATGCGGGCGGCGAAATCGATGACCCCGGAGTACTTGAGGACTATCCGGGCGAGCTCCGTCTCCGAAAACCAAATGCGCCCGAGGCCTGGGATATAGAAGTTCTTGTCCGCGTACTCCTCCCTGAGCTCCCCGGCCCGGGGATGGGTCGAGAAACGGCGCTTGATCTCCCTCTCCGGCAGGCGATCCACCTTGGGGATGTGGTCGGAGGGGTCGCAGGTGAAGAAGGTGTAGCCGAGCTCCGCGGCCTCCAGCGCATCGTCGATGGACTTGAGGTGGTCGGCATCGGCGGCGAAGCCGCCGGTGTATCCTTCCTGGAAGGCGCCGAAGACGGCATCCGAGAGCACCCCAGCGAAGGTCCTCCCGGTACGGGAGTTCTCCCGCACCGACTGCTGGGCGAGGACGGGGAAGACGCGGGAACCGCGCAGGGCCCGGACGTGGCCCGGCGTGGCGAGCCCGATGCGATCGCCGAAGCCGAAGCTCGGTCCCCCGGGGAGCCTCTGGGGCCTGAGCTCCGGGAAAAGGCCCATCAGGGCCGCGGCGTTCTCTGGGGTCAACGGGCAGAGGAGCCCCCCGTCCCCGATCTCCTCCCCCGAGAAGCCCTCCAGGGGCGAAGAGAGATAAAGCCTTTTCCCGACCGGGCCTTTCACCAGGGCGACCTTCGCGCCACGCGCCTCCCGTACGGATCTTTCGTAGACCTCAAACCCCCGAAGCTCGATGCCCATGCTATTCAAAATTATCACAAATTTTCCGTTGCGGCAAATGCTGTTGCAGAGCTTTTCCGCAATACAAGGGGCACACCTCAATCGGCGGGCCTGTCGGACCAGCCCGCCAGGAACCCGCCGTCCACGTAGATGATCTGGCCGGTGATGTAATCGGAAGCCCTCGAGGCCAGGAAGACCACTGCCCCGGCGAGGTCCTGGGGGATCCCGGCCCTCCCCATGGGGATCCGGGAAAGGAGCCCCTTGACCCACTCCTCGTCCCTGAAGAGGGGCTCGGTCATCTCGGTACGGAAGTATCCTGGGCCGATGGCGTTCACCTGGATGTTGTAGGGGGCCCACTCCACGGCCAAAGCGCGAGTTAGCCCCAGAACGCCGCTTTTGGCGGCGGTGTAAGGGACCCGGCGGGGAAGGCCGATCTCGCTCGCCAGGGAGGCGATGTTGATGATCTTCCCCCCGCCGCGCTCCCGCATCGCCCTGGCCGCGGCCCGGGAGGCGAAGAAGGTCCCCTTCAAGTTCGTGTCCACGATCTCGTCCCAGATCTTCGGGGTCACCTCCAGGGACGGGACCCTTCGGTTCACCCCCGCGGCGTTGACCAGGACATCGAGCCCGCCGAGCTTCTCCACGGTGAGCCCCACCATCTCCTCCACGGAGCCGGGGTCCCGTACATCGGCGACCAGCGGCAGCCCCCGTCGCCCCAGCCTCTCGATCTCCGCGGCCGTCCGTTCGACCTGGGCGCGGGTGCGCGCCGCCACGGCCACATCGGCCC